>JAGQIT010000582.1 GCA_020431135.1 Myxococcales bacterium
GCAGTACGCCCGGTACAGCGAGTGCCCCTCTCAGAACGCCCCCTGCGCGCCGAACGGCCGCAATCCCACGAATTCGGGCGTTTCTGAGAGGGGCTCCTGCGACGTCATGCGACTGGATGCGACCTCGTGCGACTGGTTTTGGCAAAACGCTGGGAAAAGCGCCGGGGCGGCCCCTCCTTCGGCGATGACGAGCGTCCCCGCCGGCGCATCGCCGCCCACCGTGCCGCGGACCGTCGCGCCGCCGCGTCGCTCCGCGGGCAGCGGGAGCAACGCGACCCGAGTGGCTGAGGTCTCGATCACGAGCTGACTGGAAGCCTTTGACGAACCCGCACCGTCGACGGTGGTGCTCGTCTCGACCTCGCCCGCCGCGCTGCTCACTGGCAGGGCTGGACGGATGCCCGAGGGGAAGGGGGCGTAGCCTCGAGCGCTCCCTCTCTCGCTCTTGGCCGCCGGTCTCGGCAGCTTCGCGCGCGCGGCGATCGTTGTCGACGTCTCCGCAGACGGAGGAGGCGACGGGGAGAGCGGCGGGGACAAGGGAGCCCAACCTCGATACGCCCGAGCAGGCGCGCGCCGAACTCTCCGTCAGCTAGCACAGGGGCCTGCCTTGGGACACGCCTGTATGGCGCGCGTTCTCGCGCTGCGACGAAAGTCTGTAAGGTTCTCCGCGCTCATCGCACTCACCGGGAGAGCCCGAGAAGCGTCCTCCCCGCGCTTCAAAGCACAATGGTTCATGAGGCCACCCCCATCCGCCTACGACAGGCGGCCGCAGACCCCGGTCCGGAGCGTCCCCCTGTCGACCTCACCGCGCGCCTCGTCGAGCGCGCTCGCGCGGGCGACATCCAGGTGTGGTCGCGGCTGTATCAAGAGCACTTCGACACTGTCTTCCGTCACATCCTCCATCTCACCGGCGACCGAGACCTCGCGGAGGACCTCGTCCAAGAGACGTTCGCCGCTGCGATGGTCTCGCTCCACGGCTTCCGCGGCGACTCAAAGCTCTCGACGTGGCTGATGGGTATCGGGCTCAACATCACCCGCAAGCACTGGAGCCGGCGCAAGAGCGCGCGGAAGGCCCACGACGCCCTGGTCGCCGTCGCCGATCTCTCACCGGGGGCGAACGACAACCCGGAGCACGCCCGCCTCCAGCGCACTCGAGCGGAGGTGCTGTACGCCGTTCTCGACAGTTTTCCGGCGAGCCTGCGCGAGGTCTTCATCTTGCGCGAGCTCGAAGGCCTCCACGCCGCCGAGGTCGCCGAGCTGCTCGGCATCTCGGAGGGCAACGTCAACACCCGAGCGAGCCGCGCTCGCGCCCGCGTCCGCAAGGAGCTAGAGCGCCTCGGCTGGCTCTCCCCAAGACGCACGTCCGTAGCGCGCAAGAGAGGAGCCCCGCGATGACCCGTGAAATTGAGGACGATGGGCTCGACAGCTTCCTCAACGACGTCCGCAGCGCAGCCGAGGAGCACGGCGCGCGACCGCGCCGGGGGTTCATGGAGGTCATCCGCAGAGCCCAGGCGATGGCCCCCGAGGCTATCGACGACAGCGCGGTCGAGGTTGCCGCGACCCTCGCTGAGGTCGTGTCGCTCGGGCCCCATAGTCCCGAACCCGAGGCTGACCCGGAGCTCGACGCCTTCATCGCTGATGTAGCGGCGAACAACGCAGCGCTCGCGGAGCAGCGGCGCATGGTCGGGATCCCGGACCTCACTGATTCCGGCGAGCGACGCCCCGCGCGGCGGCTCTTCGCGGGCGCCCTCGCGGTCGCGGCGACCCTCGCCCTGGTGCTCCTCGGCGACGGACCCGAGAGCGCTCTCCAGGGCACAGGTCCCGTCGGACAGGCGATGTCGCGGCACGCGGCGACCATCGCCGAGGAGGTCAGCGAGGTCGCGTCCGTCCGCTCAAGGACGCCGGAGCGCGCGCCTGAGCCCGCGGCCAACACCGTCCCCGCCGAGCAGCCCGAGGAGCCCGAGGCCGACGGAGCGCCAGACGAAATCGCGGGCGAGGGCGACACCGCGACCGATGCGACCGAGGGCGCCGACGTCGAGCGCCCGGGCACGCGCAAGCCAGCGCCGAAGCGCCCGCGGTTGTCCAAGGCGGAGCTCGCCGAACAACGCGAGGACGAGCTCGCGGCTCTGGACGCAGAGGCGCAGCGACGCTGGCGTGCCGGGGATCTCCCCGGTGCCGAGGCCGCGTTCCGTGAGCTGCTGAGCCGCGATCCGCGGGGTCGCTGGGCTCAGCTCGCGTACGGCGATCTCTTCGTGCTGGCCCGCCAAGCAGGTGATCCCAGCGCGGAGCTCGCGCTGTGGCGGGAGTACCTCCGCCGCCACCCTCGAGGGCCCCATGCGGACTACGCTCACGTCGGCGTCTGCCGCCGGAGCGCCGGCGCGGACGGAGCGGCGTGCTGGCGCGACTACCTGGCGAAGCGCCCTCAGGGCTCCTTCCGCGCAGAAGCTGAGGCCGCCGTGACGGATACGAAGACCCCGGAGTCGCGTCTTGGCGAGCTCGACGATGAGGCGCTCCCATGAGCGCCCCCCTCGCGTAGGGACGATGGTTCGGCCGCGGGGTAGCCGACCGCAGGTCGCTTCGACTAGACAACGACGGAAGCGATGCCCGTCGACGCCAACAGCGATGCCGACGCCCGACGGCGCCCTTGTGTCGGCGTGGTGTTGGCGTCCGTCCTCGGCGTGTCGTTCCTCGTCGGAGCGTCGCAGACGGCCGAGGCGAGTTCGCCCCCGGAGCGCGCGTCGACGCCTCCGTCTGTGATCTCGACCGCGACGCTCCACGTCCGCAGCCTCGACGACGGCGAGCTGCGCCGTCATCTCTCCTTGCGAAGTCGAGGGCTCGAATTTGTCGACGCCGCGGCCGGATCGCCCGCCCCAGCGGCGGTGCTGGTTGTCCGTCCTGTTGACGATGGGTACGCGCTGACCGTTGTTCTCGCCGACGGTCGCGCCTTCGATCGCCGCGTCGCGGCGGCCGGCGAGCAAGCGCCGAGGATCGTCGCCAGCGCCCTCGCCAACCTCCTCGCGGCGATCGAGGAGGCGCGTGTGACCGCCGATCGCAGCGCCGTCGATCCGTCCCAGGAGGTCGCCTCTCTCGCCGCGACGGAGCTTGATCCCCGCGAAGAACTCGAGCCCGGACTCGAACCCTTCCCCGAAGAGGCGCCGGGACTCGCACCTGAACTCGAACCAGAGCCCCCTGTCGAGTCGGAGCCCGAGCTCGAGGCGAAGACCACCTCACCCCCGGAGCGCGGATCCGTGGAAGCGCCTTGGCGCCTGGCTACCTCGCTCGCGCCGCATGGGCTCCTCCAGCTCCCGGCGGAGCACGGCTTGTCACCCTTCGGAGGCGCCGGCCTGGGCGTCGGCCTCGCGGCGCAGACCCCTCGCGGCCTGCGCTTCGGCCTCGACCTCCGCGGTCACTGGCGACGCGCGCCGTCCGTCACGCTTCACCGCTATCGCGTCGGGCTCCACGGCGGCTACGGCCTCGATCGCGGCCGCTTCCAGGTCGCCGTCGACGCCTTCGTCGCTGTCGAGCCGTGGCAGCTCCGCAGCGGCGACGCGCGGCTCCCCCTCGCCGCGGACGCCTCTGGGGGAGACGAGCCGCCGACGGTCGCTCTCGCCGGCGGCCTTCGACTCACGCCTGCGCTCGTTCTCCCGGCGGGTCGTCGCCCGCTGCGCTTGCGGTTCGCCGTCACCAGCGAGCTCGCCTACGCTGGCGTCCCCGTCGACGGCTTGCGCGCCGTGTACGTCCGGGACGTGGCCCTGGAGGCACCTGAGTTCCGCGTCGGCGGTCTCGAGCTCAGCCTCGGCGCCTTGGTCGGCGTCGACTTCGAGCTCCGGCGTCGATGAGGAGGCTAGGAAGCGCGAAGCCAATTTTTGCCTGTAAGGTTTCCTGCCCTCGCCGGACTCACAGGCATGCGCAGTGTCCTCGTCGTCTTCTCAGCCATGCTCCTGACCGTCGCCTGCAGCGGAGGCTCGCTCCCCGAAGGGAGCGCCACCGGCACGAGCACAGGCACAGACACCGCGAGTTCGACGGAGACCTCCTCAGACTCCGCGGGGACGACGACTACTACTACTACGGACGGCGGTAGCGGCAGCGCCAGCGCCACGGGCACCGGGACCGGCGGAACGTGCGTCCCCGGGATGAGCGTCGCGTGCGCGTGCCCAGACGGCGGCACGGGTGCCCAGGTCTGCAACGCCGAGGGCACCGGCTACGGCCCGTGCGAGTGCGGCGGCTCGTCGGCGACGGCCACGGGGACCACCGGGACCACGGGGACCACCGGGACCACCGGCGTCGATCCGACCACGACCACCGATCCGACCACGACCACCGATCCGACCACGGGCACGACGGGCACAACCGGCGCCGTCTGTGAGGATCCGGGGCCAGAGCCGAACGATGAGCAGCAGGACGCCGTCGACCTCGGCAGCCAGGGCTGCAACGCGCAGGCCGAGACCTTCATGGGGGTTCTCGACGGCGACGCCGACGTCGACTGGTTCACCTATCAGGGCCAGTGGGGGCAGAATTGCCAGAACAACCAGCCGCAGCTCGAGACGACCGTCACCGCGGATGAGGATGTCCGTGTCTGTGTGTTCGTGGAGTGCAACCAGGGCGACGCCGACTTCCAGTGTCAGAACGCCCAGGACGCCGAGGCCCCCGACGGCCAGCTCGGCTGCTGCTCGACCGGCGGCGTGACCTTCAACCTCAACTGCGCGGGCACGCAGAACGAGAGCGCCCAGGTGTGGATCCGGCTCGATCAGGCGCCGGCCGACGCGTGCGTGGCCTACGACGTCGACTACGACTACAACCAGTCGTAGCTTTCGCGCCAAACGCGCGCGTCTTTTTCCTGTGTAAGGTTTTTGGCCGCCCTCGCACTCACCTATGTACCGGACTCCCCCTTCGGTCCGCGAACGGAGACACCCATGACGATCAGCAAGCTCACCTCCCCCCTCCTGCTCACTCTCGCGCTCTGCACCACCGGCTGCGACGGCCTCCAGGTCTTCGACAGAAACGGTGACAACGAAGAGGAGTGCGAGGGCGAGGGCGAGAACGAGTGCGGCGAGAACGACGACGCCGACGACGACGACGACAACGACGGCGAGAACGACGACGACGACAACGACGACGACAACGACGGCGAGAACGACGACGACGACAACGACGGCGACAACGACGACGACGACGACGGCGACAACGACGACGACGACGACGGCGACAACGACGACGACGACGGCGAGAACGACGACAACAACAACGAGTAGTTGCGTCGTGGGGAGCACGGCGACGGTCGTGCTCCCAGGCCGCCTCATCAAGGACGATGTCGACCTGCCGCGCTACCCTGGCCACGCTCGCGCTGCTGCTGTCATGCAGCGCGCTCGCGTGCTCCATTGAGTACACCTACACGGGCTCCGCGTCCGCCACCGATGACCTCTCGGGCCCGACATCTGGGGGCAGCGAGGGCAGCGAGAGCGGCACTGAGACTGACGCGGCCGGCACCGGCGGCACCGGAGGGGACAGCGAGGGGACGAGCAGCGGCTCGGAGTCGGACTCCGAGTCAGACTCCGGCATGGACAGCGAGCACGGCGACACCGAGTCCGAGACGACAGCTGACTCCGAGACGACCGACTCCGGGAGTTCAGACGCGCTGTAGACCGCCGCTCCGCCGATGCCAGGGAATCCCCCGAACAGGCCATGTCCTGAGCCGACCGGAGACCTCGTGCTCCGGCGCTCGGACACGGGTCACTTCATCCTCATCGAGCCGACGACAGGCGCGACCGTCGTCGACGAGGAGCTCGTCCGCGCCTACGAGCGGATGGAGGCGCTCCTCTCGGAGCACGAGCTGGCTCCGCGGGCGGCGGCTCCGTCGGCCTTCGAGTTCCGCGGTCGAGCGCGCCTGTGGGCGATCGCCGCGGCCCTCGCCCTGCCGCTCCTCTGGCTCTGGGCGACGCAGCGACCCGCTGACACGGGGTCGCAGGTCCATGAGCCGGTGACGGGCGCGCCGACCGTGAATCGCGGGCAGGCGCCGCCGGCCACCAAACCCGAGGCGGCGCCGCAAGCTCGTCTCGCCGACGTCGCCGTACGCTCGGACGCCCCTACGAACGAGAACCAGGCGCAGGCGTCGGCGAAGGATCCTGACGCGGCCGATGACGACGACGACGAGTCGCCGGCGCGAGACCAGGGCTGAGCGCAGATGGCCTTCAACTCGCTCGAGTACGTCCTCCTCCTCGGGCTCACCGCGCTCCTCTTCTTCCGCCTCGGCTACCGCGGCCGCCTCGCGCTGCTGATCGCGAGCAGCCTCGTCTTCTACGGCGCCTTCAGCGTGCCGTTGCTCTCGCTGATCGTCATCAGCGCGCTCGTCGACTACACCTGCGGCCTGCGGATCGCCCGCGCCGAGGGGCAGACGCGACGCAAGCGCTGGCTCGCCCTCAGCGTCGCCGTGAACCTCGGCCTCCTCGCCTACTTCAAGTACGCGAACTTCTTCCTCGACAACCTCGGCGCGCTGACCGGGGACCTCAGCGCCCACTACGTCGAGGTGCTCCTGCCGCCGGGGATCTCCTTCTACACCTTCCAGACGATGAGCTACACGATCGACGTCTACCGCCGGCGGATCCGGCCGACGACGTCGTTCCTGCGCTTCTTCCTCTACGTCTCGTTCTTCCCCCAGCTGATCGCCGGGCCGATCGAGCGCGCCGGCCACCTCCTCGTCCAATTCGACCACGCCGCGAGCCGCCGCTTCCGCCTCGCCAACCTCGTGGCCGGCCTGCAGATGATCGCCTGGGGGATGTTCAAGAAGGCGGTGCTCGCCGATCACTGCGGCGCGATCGCGGACCGCGTCTACGCCGATCCCAGCCTCTATGACGGGTGGTCGGCGCTGGTCGCCACCTACGCCTTCACCCTCCAGATCTACCTCGACTTCTCAGCCTACTCGGAGATCGCCCGCGGCTCGGCGCGGATCTTCGGCGTCGACCTGATGGTGAACTTCGACCAGCCGTACCTCGCGCGCAACATCAGCGACTTCTGGCGGCGCTGGCACATCTCGCTCTCGGAGTGGTTTCGCGACTACGTCTACATCCCGCTCGGCGGGAGCCGGGGCACGAAGCGGCGGACCCTCGCGAACCTCACCATCACCATGTTCCTCTCCGGGCTGTGGCACGGCGCGGCCTGGAATTTCGTCCTCTGGGGGCTCTTTCACGGCGTTCTCCTCCTCGTCCACGCGCTCGCGCGGCCGCTCCTGCGCGCGGCCTTCACCTGGCCGCGCCTCGGCCCGCTCGGCCCGCTCGGCCCGCTCGTCGGCGGCGTCGTCGGTTGGTTCGTCACCCTCCACCTCGTCGTCATCGGCTGGGTTCTCTTCCGCGTCGAGGCCGTCGCCGACGCGAACCTGATCCTCGCGCTCATCCGCCGCTCCCTGATCGACGGGCGCGGCGCGCCGCGCCCCGAGCACCTCGGGTTCATCGCCCTCTTCGCCGGGTTCATCGCCCTCTCGTTCGCTGACCGCCGCTTCGGGATCCTCGCGCGGATCAACGGCGACGCGGCCCTCAGCGCGACCTTCTACGCGGCGATCGTCGCCCTCACCCTGCTCCTCGCCAAGGGCGACGGGGCGGCCTTCATCTACTTCCAGTTCTGAGCGGAGCGACGGATGGCAGGGAGCGATCGAGCGGCGGCGTGGGTAGACGGCGAGATCGTCGATCGCTGGCCGCGACCGCGGCGGCTCGGCGCGCTCCTGGTCGCCAGTGTCGCCCTCCTCGTCGCCCTCGAGCTGATCCTCACGCTGCTGCGCGCGCGCGAGGGCGAGGACCCGACGCCGCCGCGGAGCGCCGACGACCTGCGCGAGCGCCTCGCGGCCGCGTGCGCCGACAGCGACCGCGCGCGCCTCCTCATCGGCGACTCGGTGCTCGCGGGGGATGTCCTCGCGGCCAGCACGGATGATTGGGGGGAGCGTCGGGTCCTGGACTACCTCCGCCGGGAGCAGGCGCCGGCGAGCGCGGCGACCTTCCACCAGATCGCCCTCGACGGCCTCCTCCCCGTCGACATCGAGCGGATCGTCGCGGAGGTCGACATCATCGACCCGGCGGCGGAGGTCGACCTCGTCATCGAGCTCAACCTCCGCTACTTCTCGCCGCACTACGCCG
>JAGQIT010000583.1 GCA_020431135.1 Myxococcales bacterium
CGCGGTAGCCGACCGGGAGGAGGCGGGCGAGCGACGCGAGGACCGGAGCCCCGCTCGCCGGTCCGAGGAGCGGATCCTCGGCGAGGCAGCGCCGCTGGAGCTCGTGGAGCTGGCCGCGTGCGAGGGCCTCGAGGAGCCCCTGGTCGCGTGCCTGGAGGCGATCGGCCGCGTCGTCGGGGAGGCGCGGTCGGCCGTAGGCGGGGCCGCAGTGGCCGAGCTCGGCGACCGCGATCCAGAGGACGCGGAGCTCGTCGAGGTCGACCTCGAGGGACGCGTAGAGCTCGTCGACCGCGACGCTCTGCTCGCCGACGAGGAGCGCCGCTTGCCCGCAGAGGAGCGGGAGGATCGGCGGGGCGGCGTCGCCGTAGAGGTAGCGGACGAGGATCGCCGCGAGCTCGACGCTGACGGCTCCGCGGTGGCGGATCTCCTCCTGGAGGAGCCAGGGGTGGCGCTCGCAGAGGCGATCGATCCGGCGGCGATCGGCGGCGACCGGTCCGAGCGGCGTGTCGAAGTCCTTGGCGGTCGCGGCGAAGGGGACGAGGCCCGGCTGCGGATCGGCGCCGACGATCACGATCGCGTCGAGCTCATCCGCGGGCGGGAGCTCGACGAGGGTCGCCGCGAGGATCGACGCCGCCCGCTCGAAGGGCTGGTGGGGGATCAGCACGCCGGCGAGCGGCGAGCCCGGGGCGAGGCGGCGGCGAGCGGGGCCGAGGAGCTCGCCGAGGAGCTCCGCGAGCGCCTCGGGATCGCCAGGGTAGAGGACGTCGGCGAAGGCCGGCGGCCGCCGGGGGGCGTCGACGAAGGCGCGGTGGAGGGCGGCCCAGCGCCGCCGGAACGAGTCGTCGTCGAGGAGGCCGGCGGCGCCGAGGTCGTCGATGAGCCCCTCGATCGCCTCGCGGTCGAAGGCCTCGCGGCCGCTGAAGAGGAGCGAGTGGCGGATCTGGGCGGCGCTCCGGGTGCCGTCGAGGAGATCGAGGAGGGGCCCGACCTCGGCCGGCAGGGCGACCGGCTCGGCGACGCCCTGGGGATCGCGGAGGACGAGGAGCGCCTCGCCGTCGCGCTCGAGGTGGTGACGATCGAGGCGGCGGAGCTTCGGCCGCTGCACCCCGGGATCCGCTGCGCGCGTCATCGGTCTCATTCACCCTGGTCGATCGAACATGTCCTTCCGGGCGCGACCTGACGGAGCGTGTCGGCGACCGGGGCGCGGAGCGCCGGGAGATCGACCGCGACCTGGCAGAGGCCGACGATCACCGGCTCGGGGGGGGCGCCGCCGGCCGCCCGCACCGCGTCGACGAGGCGGCGGACGACCTCGGGATCGCCGGCGGTCTCGAGGGCCTTGGCGACCGCCGCGATCCCCCGCGGCGCGCCGCCGAGCGCGTAGATCTCGGCCTCGCTGAGATCGTCACCCGCGACGAGCGACACGCCGAGGCTGTTGCTCCCGTAGTTGACGACCGCGAGGTCGCGGACCGCGTCGCTGTCGATCGCGCTGGCGATGACCTGCACCGGGGCGGTGCCCGCCGCGACCGTCGTCGCCGGCGTGAAGCTCCCCGCGCCGTCCCCCAGGTAGAGGGCCAGGAGGCCCTCGGCGTCGCGGGCGACGACGACGTCCAGCTCGCCGTCGCCGTCGACGTCCGTGAGCGCCAGACCGGCGCCGGTCTCGATCATCGCCGACGTCGCCTCGGCGAAGACCCCGTCCGTGTTCTGGAGGGTGACGAGCTCGGCGAGGCCGGGCATCTCGCCGATGAGGCGGAGGCCGACGATGTCCTCCTCGGGCCCGCCGACGACGTCGCCAGCGGCCGCCGCCACGTAGCTGCTCCCCTCGTCATAGGGCAGCGGCGTGAGCGTGCCGCTGCCGTCGTTCATCAGGACGTAGAGGCCAGCGTTGGTCGCCGCGACGATGTCGCGGAAGCCGTCGCCGTCGCTGTCGACCGTCGTCAGGTCGCCGACCTGCGTGCCCATCAGGTACTCGCCCTCGAGCTTGAAGCACAGCTCGTCCATGTCTGCGCAGGGCTCGACATCGCCGGTCGTCGTGGTCGTCGTCGTGGTTGTGGTGGTGGTGGTGGTGGTGGTGGTCGTCGTCGTCGCCGTCTCGCTGTCGGTCTCGGAGGTCGTCGACGTGCTCGTCGACGTGCTCGTCGACGTGCTCGTCGAGGTCGTCGCGGTCTCGGTCGACATCATCATGTCGTCGCCGCAGCCGTTGCCGCACCCAGCGATGACACAGAGACCGAAGACCGCGCAGCTCAGCAGGTTATGAAGGCTAATACAAGTGCGCATGTTCGCTCTACTCGGCGACTATCGTAGCCCAAAGCGGCGCCGCTTCTCATACTGGACGCCGGCCTCTTTGATACACTGCACGTCTACGTTGCAGATGCTGCGCCCGGCTCCGCTCCTCCTAGTGACATCGCTCTGCGGCCTCGCCCTTGCGAGCTGCTTCACGGGCGACGCCGCCCTCAACCTTCCGTGCGAGTCAAAGGCCGACTGCGGCCTCGACCACGCCTGTGTCCAGGGCTACTGCGTCGCGCCGGGGACCGAGCCCTGCGGCAACGGCGTGATCAACTCCAACGAGGAGTGCGACGACGGCGAGCAGAACGGCGCCGGGAGCTGCACGCCGATGTGCACCCTGCCGACCTGCGGCGACGCCTTCGTCAGCGACGGCGAGGCCTGCGACGACGGCCCCGACGGCTCGAAGACCTGCACGCCGGCGTGCGCCGCCAACGTCTGCGGCGACGGCCACGTCGGCGCCGACGAGGAGTGCGACAACGGCGAGAGCAACGGCGTCGAGGGGCCCTGCTCCGCCGACTGCACCGTCAACGCCTGCGGCGACGGCTTCATGGCCGACGACGAGGAGTGCGACGACGGCCAGGCCAACGCGGCCGAGGCGATGTGCACCCCCGTGTGCACGGTCAACGTCTGCGGCGACGGCTACGAGGCCGCGAGCGAGGGCTGCGACAGCGACGACCGCGACGTCTGCACCGAGGCCTGCGAGTTCGTCTTCTTCAGCGACGACGTCGACGCCGGGATCGGCGGCTGGACCCACAACCTCGACCAGCAGCCGGCGCCCAACCAGTTCTGCGACCCCCCCGACGTCACGATCCACTGCGCCGCCGACCAGTGGATCCGCACCTCGGTGAGCAACCTCGCCAACCACCCCGACGGCGGCGACTCGACCTTCGCCTGGTACAGCGGCGATCTCTCCGACGTCCAGGGCCCGATGACCGCCCGCCTGGTGTCGCCGGAGATCGACCTGACGGGCGCGGCCGCGCCGATCACCCTGTCCTTCTTCCACCTCTACGACTTCAAGGACATCGGCGAGCCCAACTCCTACGGCGACGGCGCGATCGTCGAGGTCTCGGTCGACGGCGGGCCGTGGGAGCAGCTCGCGCTCCCGGGCTACACCGCGACGATCAACGACCCGGGCAACTGCCTCGAGCTCACGGCCCCGGAGAACCCGCTCCTCGGCCTCGACGCCTTCGTCGGCACGACCAACACCTGGCTCGGCGAGAGCGGCTCCCTCGACGCCTACGCCGGCGCGAAGATCCGCCTCGGCTTCACGATTAGCTCCGACTGCGCGGCGTACGCGACGACCTTCGACCAGCCCGTCGAGTGGTACGTCGACAACGTCACGATCGTCGGCGGGCGCCAGAAGTAGCGGCGACCGGGCGAGCGCGGGCTCAGGCCGCCGGCGGCAGGCCGACCGCCGCGCGCCACGACGGCGTGCGGACGCCGCGGATCAGCAGCCAGCCGCAGAAGGCGAGCTCGGCGACCAGCGGCAGCGCGTAGGCCGGGGCGACGGCGGGCGCGAGCTCCGGGGCGACGACGCGGAGCGTGCTGCCGACGAAGTAGACGAGGCCGGAGAGCCCGAGCGCCGCGCCGATCGCCCGCGGCATGAACCCCGCGCGGTAGACCAGCGCGCCGACGAGCACGCAGTTGATCGCGAAGAAGAGGAGGCCGAGGTCGTAGCCGACGCCGTGGGCCTCGAGGAAGGCGGCCGCCAGCGGATCGCCCCTGCCGGCGAAGCTCGCGGCGAGGAGCAGGTTGAGGAGGTTGATCCCGAGGATCGCCGCCTGCGCCAGGCGGAAGGCCATCGCCATCATCGACAGGACGCGGCTGACCGGGCGCAGGAGGAAGAAGAGGAGCACCCCGAGCGCGACGTCGGCGAGGGCCATCAGCGCGTCGCCCATGACGCTCAGGCGGAAGGGGAGCTCGGCGGCGACGAGGTTGGCGACGGTCTGGCTCGGGTCGCCGGCGACCGCGATCGGGCCGCGGACGAGCGCCTCGCCGCCGACGCCGGCGACGATGATCACGAGGTAGAGGAGGCCCGCGACGCGGGCGACGGCGACGGGGCGGCGGAGGGTCGAGGTCGAGGTCATTGTCATGGTTCGGATCCTTCTTCGCTCGGGGAGGCGCTGCTCAGCCGGCGAGGCCGAGCTGCGCGGCGTCGGCGTGGCGGCGCGCCGACGCGGTCTCGCGGCCGCAGATCGCCGGCGCCTCGCGGACGAGCGCGTCGTCCTCGAGCGCGGCGACCATGAAGAGGCCGAAGTCGATCCGCCGGGTGCGGTTGCTGGCGAGGATCGGGTCGCCGACGTGGCGGCTCCACACCGGCAGGCCCTGGCTCTCGCCCTCCTCGAGATCGCTGCCGCGGACCACCGTCCAGCGGCGATCGCTGGCGAAGATGCGGTCCGTCGCCGCCACCTGATCGTCGAGGTCGACGACGCGGAGGAGCCGGCCGATCGCGCCGAAGAGGCGGACGAAGAGGCGCAGCGTCCACGGGTAGACGTCCTCGCCGTCGCGGCTGATGTGCCAGCCGCACGAGAAGACGAGGCGGGCGTCCGGCGCCGCGAGGTCGAGGACGGCCTGGGCCGTGCCCGAGGCGTAGCGCTCGACGCCCCAGGGGACGAGCACGGTGAGGACGCCGTCGCAGCCGGCGACGGCCCGACGGATGACCTCGCGGTCGTCGGTCCGCCCGGGGACGACGGTGATCCGGCCGGCGAAGCGCTCGAGCTTGGCGACGCTCTCCGGGCGGCAGACGCCGACGACCTCGTAGCCGCGCTCGAGCGCGTGCTCGATCATGTACTGCCCGAGCCTCCCGGAGGCGCCGATGATGCAGACTCGGTGGATCGTGCGACGGGTGCGACTCGTGCGATTCGTGCGGTGCATGCCTTCTCTCCTCTGTTTGGGCCGGTCTCGGCCCCTCGACGCCTGTGGTTGTAGCCCCGCAAAACCGCATGAAACACTCCGAGAATTGGCAAGTCACCCATACGTAATCGCATGGGAGATTCTGTGCGCGACTTCGCGCCGGCCCGCGCTCGCTCAGGCGTCGCGGGGGCGCGCTCGCGTCGAAGTCGGCGTCCTCAACGAGGATGGCCAAAGGAGCAGGTGATCAAGCGCGCCCTCGGCTCGAGCAGGTGACGCGCCGTCGGCTGGCGCCGACGATCTAGAAGCGACCGCCGACGCTGAGACCCGCGAGGCCCGGGCCGAGGAGCGGCGCGACCCTGGCGCTCGTCTCCTCCTTGGCGGCCGCCCGCTGCTTCTTCAGGCCGATCGCCAGGAGAACCGCGCCGCTGATCAGGGTCACGCCCGCCGCCGCCCCGCCGGCGATCGCCAGCGTGTTGCCGAGGCGGCCGCGGTCGAACTGCTCCCGGCGATCGGCGAAGTTGTCGGGGTCGAGCGCGTCGATGTCGTTGGCCCGGACGCCGAGGATCATGCCGGTGGTCATGACGCCGAGCGAGGCGCCGCCGAGGCCGAGGAGCACGGCGCCGCCGAGCACGAGGCCGCGCCCGGGCGGCGGCCCGGCGTCGGCCTGCGTCGGCCACGGCGCGACGACGATCGCCTCGCCGCCGCCGGGCTTCTCCGCCGGCTCCGACGCCTCGCCGGCGGCCTTCGCCTCCTCCGCCTCCTTGATCCGGGCCTCGATCGCCGCGCGCCTGGACTCGGCCTCGGCGCGCTCCTTCGCGGCCACCTCGGGGTCGGCGTAGATCGTGTCGACGCTCTCGAGGAAGCCGTCGAGGAGGATCAGCGCCTTGCGCAGGTGGGCGAGGTCGCCGTCGACCTCGTAGGCCTTCTCGCGCGCCGTCGCCAGGTTGTAGAGGATCAGCGTCTTGACCTCACTGAGCTCGGCGGTCGCCGGCACCCGCGCGTAGGCGTCGGTCCACAGCTCGATCGCCCCGGCGTAGTCCGCGGTCTCGAACTTCGCGGTCCCGCGCTCGTAGAGGTCGCGGGCCTCGACCAGCGGATCGGCGGGCTCGTCGGCGCCGACCGAGAGGGGCGCCGCGGCGACGCCGAGGGCGAGGGCGAGGGCGA
>JAGQIT010000584.1 GCA_020431135.1 Myxococcales bacterium
CGCGCTGCCTGCCCCAGGGCGCGCCGACCAGCCCTGGCCTGACGAACACCCTGTGCATGCGCCTCGATCGCCGCCTCGCCGGCCTCGCGGCCAAGCTCGGCTGGAAGTACACGCGCTACGCCGACGACCTGACCTTCTCGCTGGCGCCGCGCAAGGACAAGAAGAAGCACCCGCCGCGCGTCGGCTCGCTCCTCGGCGGCGTCGCCAAGATCGCCGCCGACGAGGGCTTCGCCGTCCACCCGGACAAGACCCGCGTCGCCCGCAAGGGCGGCCGCCAGCAGATCACCGGCCTGGTGGTCAACGACGGCGGGCAGCCCCGCGTGCCGCGAAAGCTCCGCCGCCAGGTCCGGGCGATGCTCCACAACCTCAGCCAAGGGAAGGGGCTGCGCGAGGGCGAGAGCCTCAGCCAGCTCGCCGGGTACATCGCCTACGTCGAGATGAACCACCCGAAGCTCGGGAAGGAGATGCGGGCGAAGCTCGCGGCGCTCGGCGACCTCGGCTGATGCTCGCGATCGGGGGGATGTCTGGGTAGACATCTTCTACCTGGTCGCGCTCGGTCTCAGCGTCGGCGGGCCGCTGCTCTACCGCATCGTCGGCGCGCGCGGGCGCGACAGAAGTCCGGTCCTCCCGCGCCGCGGTCATCGGCCTCGAGCGCTCCGAGCGAAGGCGGGCGCGCCTGAGCTGCGGGCGAGAGCCGCTCCTGCGGTCATCTGCGCGCAGCGCCGGTCGGTCTTCACATAGGGACGAGAACTTGGGGCTGGGCGAACCCCTGCGGATCGCCGATGATCGTTCTCCTGCAATGCCGATCGGCGTCACAATCGTCGCAGCGACGCTCGCCTTCGGCGGGGCGGCTGTCGGCAAGGTGAAGATCGCGCGGGCGCGGGCGCGGGTGCGCAAGCGCCTGGCGGTCCCGGAGGCCGGGCTCGACGGCCTCGCGCCGGGGGCGATCGTGAAGGTCGTCGGCCGGGCGCGGGCGGGCGAGCGCGTCGGCGAGGGGCCGCTGAGCGGGCGGCGCTGCGTCGCCTGGGAGGTCGCGATCCGGCCGGGGAAGGGGAGCAAGGAGACCAAGGCCGTGGCGCTCTGCGGCGGCTGCGACTTCCTCCTCGAGGTCGGCGACGGGCGGGCGCTGCCGGTCGTCTGGGACCCCGGCGCGGAGCTCCTCTTCGGCCCGGATCTGGGCTTTCGCTACGCTCGCCGACGCGCCCCCGGCGACGTCCGGGCGAGCGCGATCACGGCGAGCCTCGAGTGGAGGGATCCGCCGATCGCGGCGTCGCCCGGGGCGGCCCTGGAGATCGCGGCGGCGGCGAGCCTCGTCGACGGTCGCGTCGCGGAGTCGCTCGAGGTCGAGGGGCAGGGGCCCGCCGAGGTCGCGGTGGCGGGCGCGGCGGCGGCCCGGGGCGCGCTCCCTGACGTCGCCGAGTTCCAGCGCCGCTTCGCCGCGTTCATCGGCGTCGACGAGCTCGTGCTGCCGCCGAAGCGCGGGGCGATCGTCGGCGAGGAGCGGCTCCTCGTCGACGGCCAGGAGGTCGCGCTCCTCGGGGTCGTCGGCGCGGCTGCGACGGGAGGGGGCGGCGGGCTCTTCCTCGCGGGCACCGGCGCCTCGCCGCTCGCGCTGTCGACCGTCGATCTCGGCCCTGAGCCCGGCGGCGCGGCGGGCGGGTGATCCCGGTATGATGCGGCGGCTCCATGCCGCCCTCTGAGCCCCCGAAGGACGCGCCGCAGCCGGCGGCCGCCAACCAGCCGCCCGCGGCGGACACGGCGACCGGGCCGAGCCGGCCGATCAACAAGATCCGCCAGACCAAGGTCGATCTCGGCGGCCTGATGATGGTGCTCGCCGACCACCTCTACTCGACGCCGGCGGTCGCGCTGCGTGAGCTCGTGCAGAACGCCCACGACTCGTGCCGGCGACGCGAGCTCGAGGCGGGCAGCGACTTCGACGCCCGGATCACCGTCGAGGTCGACGCGGCGGCGCGGACCCTGGTGATCGAGGACAACGGCGCCGGGCTGACCGACGACGAGATCGACCGCTACCTCGCGACGGTCGGCTCTGGCTACACCCGGCGGCTGCGCGAGGCCGGCGTCGGCGGCAGCGCGAGCGAGCTGATCGGCTACTTCGGCCTCGGCTTCCTCTCGGCCTTCGTCATCGCCGAGCGCGTCGAGGTGTGGACGGCGTCGTACCAGGACCCGGCGAGGGCCTGGCGCTTCGCCTCGCGCAGCGGCCAGAGCTACACGGTCGAGCCCGCCGAGGCCCGGCCGATCGGCAGCCGCGTGACCCTCTTCCTCAGCCCGAAGCACGCGACCTTCGCCGACGCGCGGGCGATCCGCGGGCTCCTGCGCCGCTACTGCTGCCTCCTCGCGGTGCCGATCCACTTCCCGCAGGGCAGCGACGACGGCGCGGCGATCAACGCTGAGCCGCCGCCCTGGCGTGAGGCCGAGGAGCGCAGCGAGCTGCGTCGGCGGACGCTCGAGCGCGAGTTCGCGGCCCGCTTCGCCGGCGGCCTCGGGCCGCTGTGCACCCTGCCGCTCCGCAATCGCGGGGCCGGCCCCGGCAGCGACGTCCGCGGCCTCCTGTGGATCCACGAGGCGACGACCTACGGGAGCAACGACAACCGCCAGATCGCGGTGTTCGTCCGCGGCATGCTCATCGATCCGGACGAGCGCGACCTCCTGCCGCGCTGGGCCGGCTTCGTCGGCGCGGTGGTCGAGAGCGACGCCCTCGCGCCGACGGCGAGCCGCGAGGACCTCCAGCGCGACGAGGCCTACGCCGCCGCCCAAGCGGCGATCCACGACGCGCTGATCGACGGCCTCGCGACCCTCGCAAGGCGCGAGCCGGGGACCTGGCGGCGGGTGCTCCTGCGCCACAACGAGGCGCTCCTCGGCGCGGCGATCAGCGACCCGCGCCTCTTCGATCTCCTCGCCGACGAGCTGACGGTGCCGACGACCCAGGGCGACCTCGCGGTGGCGACGGTGCTGCGCCGCGGCGGCGGCAAGATCCACGTCAGTCGGGCCGAGCGCGGCGGCTTCGAGGAGCTCCTCTTCCGCGCGCTGAAGGTGCCGGTGGTGGTCGGCACGCGCTACGGCGCGCTGCCGTTTTGCCGCGAGTACATCGAGCGCAGCGGTCGCGGCGGCAAGCTGGTGATCCTCGGCAGCGGCGACAGCGAGGACGAGCTCTTCGAGCGCGTCGACGACGTCCTCCCGGCGGTCCGCGCCCGCCTCGAGGCGGCGCTCGGCGGCCGCGACTACGAGCTGATCCTCGCCCGCTTCGCGCCGCCTTACCTGCCGTTCGTCGGCGTCCCCGACCGCGAGGTCGAGCTCAAGCGGCGGATCGAGTCGGACAAGGCTGACGCGCGGATCGGCGCCGCGGTGCTCAGCCTCGCCCGCCGCTTCACGCAGCAGGTCGAGGAGCGCCCGCCGCTGCGCGTCTACGTCAACGCGGGGTGCCCGGCGATCGCCGCCCTGCTGGCCGCGCCGAAGGAGCGCGGGGCGCGGGCGGCGGCGCTCCTGCGCCCGCTCCTGGCGCTGCTCTCCGAGACCGATGACAGCGGCCGCATCATGCCGATCGACGAGGCCCTGGAGACCTACTGCGCGGCGGTCGTCGAGCTCCTTGAGGGTGACAAACAGGGGCGAGGGGAGGGCTGAGCGATGGACATCTGGCGCTGGGTATCGACGACCAAGCGAGAGCTCCGCGGCGCCGGCGAGGAGCGCCTCGCCGCCCTCCTCGACGCGCTCCCGGGGCTCGTCTGCGACGACGAGCACGCCCGCGTCGAGGCCCTCGTGCCCGAGGCGATCGCCCTGGCGCGCGCGGCCAAGCTGCCGTGGGTCGAGCTCTTCATCCGCCACTGGCTGCTCCAGAGCCGCGTCTTCCACCGCCACGAGGTCGGCCGCTCGCTCAAGGAGGCCGTCAGCCTCCTCGAGTTCTCGAGCCGCGAGGAGGCGCGCGGCTGCCCGCAGAGCGTCTGCGTCACCCAGGACGTCGCCGGCTGCTACTCGCGGATCGACGGCCCGGGCTTCGTCCAGGAGCGCCTCGCGGTCGCCCAGGAGTCGCTCGATCGCATCGACCCGAGCTGGCCGTGCTACTCGTGCATCAGCTCGGAGTACGCCGACGCGCTGATCGACGACGGCCGCCTCGAGGAGGCGCTCACGTTCGTCCGCGGGGCGGTGGCGACGGCCGCGGCCCAGGGCGAGTTCCTCGACGACGAGTTCACGCTGACCGAGGCCCACGCGCTGATCCTCCTCGGCCGCGCCGACGAGGCGCTGGTGCTCCTCGAGGATCACAGGCACGCCCCCGGCGGCGAGAGCCACGCCCTCGAGACCAAGCTGCTGCGCGCCTGGGCGCTCAGCGATCGCGGCCGCTTCGCCGAGGCGATGGCCGAGCGCCCGAGCTTCGAGGCGATCGTCGACACCGCCGATCGCTACGAGAGCTGGGTGCGGACGACCCTCGGCCTCGTCCGCGGGGGCCTCGTCGCCAACGACGTCGCCCTCGGCCGCCAGCTCCGCGAGCTCTACCGCCGCCTCGAGGCCAACGGCGCGCTCTGGGGCGCGGCCGAGGTCGCGATCGCGGCGCTGCGCCTGGCCGACGAGCGCGGCGCCCGGGCGATCGCCCGGCTGATCGACGCCGACGCCCGCCGCCTCGCCGCGCAGCTCCGGCGGCCGCCGACGATCCCGGCGTTCGCGGACGTCGAGGAGCTCGACGCCGACACGCAGGCGCACGTCGACGCCCTGGTGGAGAGCGACCTCAGCGACGAGGAGATCGCCGCCTTCGTCGAGGCGCTGCCGGACGATCCCGAGCTCGCCCTCGCGCCCCTGGTCGCCGCCCGCGTGCGCCTCCCCGACTCGGCCCAGCTCGCGCTCTCGTGGGCGCGGGCGCTGCAGACCG
Organism: Myxococcales bacterium; assembly: GCA_020431135.1. Lineage (GTDB taxonomy): Bacteria > Myxococcota_A > Polyangia > Nannocystales > Nannocystaceae > JADJRG01. The sequence goes on from JAGQIT010000584.1 coordinate 4,877, forward strand.
CCGGCTTCACTGAGCGGGCGCTCGCCGACCTCGAGGCCTTCGCCGACGCGCACCCGCCGGAGGAGGACGAGGAGGGGCGCGCCGGCGTCGTCCTCCTCGAGCTCGCGCGTCTGCACAGCGCCGCCGGCGATCCGCGGGCCGTCGACGCGATCGTCCGCGGCCCGCTCCAGACCTACCCCGACCTCTACGCCTACGGTCTGTGGCAGCTCGCCCAGGCCGAGCAGGCCGCGGGGTCGATCGCCCGGGCGATCGTCACCCTCCGCGCCGTCGTCGACCTCGACAGCGAGGCCGTCCCGCCGCAGGCCCGCCTCGCCGAGCTCCTCCGCCAGGAGGGGCGCTTCGCGGAGGCCCTCGAGGTCCGCCGGCGCCTCGTCGATCGCCTGTCCCCGGGGCCACATGACTGGGATCTCATGAGCGAGGCGGCGATCGTCGGCGACTGGGCGGCGGTGCGGCGCTCGGCCGCGCGCCTCGAGGTGCCGGCGCCCGGCGACGACGGGCCGATCGACGCCAACTATGGGATCTGCCGGGTCCGCGTCGACGCCCTCGACGCCGGCCACCGCGGCGACGCGACCTACTGGGCGGAGCGCCGCAGCCCGGTGACGGCGCGGATCGTCGAGGTCGTCGGCCCCCGCGGCCCCGAGCGCTACGGCGACCTCGTGGTCTTCGACGCCGCGGACGTCGGCGCGCCCAAGGACGGCGCCGACGATGATGACGAGCGGAGCCCGACCTTCCGCGCCCTGGCGACGATCGAGCGCCGCGACATGATCAGCTTCGTTCTCGACGGCCCGCACCCGGGTGACGCCGGCCTCGCCGCGCTCCGCGACCTCTTCACCGAGCTCGGCGGCCGCCTGTGGGTGCGCAGCGGCGACGGCTACCGGATCCGTGACGGCGAGGCCGTCGACACGGGCGCCGAGGACAGCGACGAGGGGAGCGACGGGGCGCTGCTCCTGGGCCTCTACGCCTACTTCGCGGTGCCGAAGGGGAGCGGCGACGGCGAGAAGCGGAACACGCCAGCGGCCCTCGACGCGCGCCTGCGCGAGCTGACGGCGGCCTGGGAGTATCCGCTCTCGTGGCTCGATCTCGCCAGCGCGCTCGAGCCCGGCCCCGCGCGCGAGGCCGCGATCGCCCGTCACCAGGGGATCATCGCCCGCTTCGATCTCTGAGCCGCGCGCGGACCCCTGCTCCCAGGGTCAGGTCGGCTGGTATCGTCGATCCTCGCCCGGCGCGCCCGGGCGGGAGCGTGCGATGAAAAACTTCCTCAAGGTGCTCGGCGGGATCTTCCTCGCCCTGATCCTCCTCTTCGTCGGCCTCATCGTCTACGGCCAGCGAAGCGGCGAGGCCCGCCTCGCCGACTACTTCAAGGCCGCGCAGGGGGGCTCCGTCGCCGACCTCCAGGCGACCCTCGATCCAGAGCTCGCGGAGATCGTCGACCCCGAGCTCTTCGCCCGCTTCATCAAGGCGCTCAGCGATCGCTACGGCGAGTTCGAGGACATCGAGACCAACGGCTTCCAATTCAGCGAGAAGGAGATCGGCGGCAAGAAGGTCGCCGAGTACCGGGGGACGATGGTCTTCGCCAAGGGCGAGGTCCCGCTCAAGGTCACCTTCCGCGACGACAAGCTCGCCGGGCTGACGATCGAGGATCAGGCGCTCGGCCAGGAGATCCTCGCGGCCAGCGCGGGCGCCCCCGACAACCTCAGCGCCTATCAGGCCAAGGGCCAGGCGTTCTGGGAGGCGGCCGCCAGCGGCGAGGCGGGCGCGGCCTTCTCGATGATGTCGGAGCCGCTCCAGCGGGCCGTCGGCGCCGATCCCTTCGCGGCCAAGGTCGGCAAGGTCTTCGGCGGCCACACCCTCAAGGAGGTCCGCTTCCTCAGCAGCGCCGTCGAGCCCGGCGAGGAGCCGCGGGTCGAGCTCCACTACCAGCTCGTCGTCGACGACGAGACGATCGACGCGCAGACGACCTTTCAGTTCGCCAACTTCAAGGGGCACCTCGTCGCCTTCAACCTCGGCACGGACGACTAGCGGGGCGCGTCGTGTTCCGCGGCGAGGGGCCTGGTTGCTCGCCCGCGTGACCTGAATCGAGGGACATGTCTTCCCGGCGCCGGCGCAATCGTTTCGTTTCCGCGGCGGCCGAGGAACCCGCAGTCTCGCCCCATGTCCGCGGAAGACGAGGCGAAGAGGGACCCCGAGGCGGCGCGTGACGAGCGGCCGATCCTCGTGATCGGCGGCACCGGTCTGGTCGGCAAGCCGATCGTCCGGGCGATGGCGCAGGCGGGGCACCGGGTGCGGGTGATGAGCCGCAAGGCGAGGAGCGCCGCCGGGACCTTCGGGCCCGAGGTCGAGCTGGTCGCCGGCGACGCGGGCTCCTCCAGCGACGTCGAGCGGGCGCTGACGGGCTGCCGCGCCGCGCTGATCTGCGTCAGCGACCTCCTCGACCCGTACCTCGACCTCCGGGTCACGCAGGCGGTGCTCGGTCGGGCGCCGAGCCTCGGGGTCGCCCGCGTCGGCCTGATCTCCGGCGCGAGCGTCGACGAGGCGCGCCGCCACTTCCCGATGATCGACGCCAAGTTCCGCGCCGAGGAGGCGCTCAGGGCGAGCGGCGTGCCCTGGGTGATCCTCCGCCTCACCTGGCCGATGGAGTCGATCGCCCGCTTCCTCCGCGACGACAAGGCGACGGTGCTCGGCGACCAGCCGGCGACGCTCCACCCGATCGCCGGCGCCGACGTCGGCCGCATGGTGACCCGCGCCTTCGAGCTCGACGAGGCGCTCGGCCACACCTTCACGATCCACGGGCCCGAGCCCTACACCCTCGAGGGCTTCCTGCGGGCCTACGCCGCCCGCGTGCGACCTGGCGCCAAGGTCAGCCACGCGCCGCTGTGGATGCTCGGGCTCATCGCCCGCCTGACCCGCAACCGCGAGCTGAGGGCCGCCGTCGAGCTGATGCGCTACTTCGACGGCCTCCCGGAGTTCGGCGACCCGAGCGAGGCCAACGCGATCCTCGGCGCGCCGGAGCTGACCCTCGACGCGTGGATCGAGCGGACCTCGCCGGCCGCGAACGCGGCGGCCTAGGAGGCTGTCCCGCAAATCGACAC
>JAGQIT010000585.1 GCA_020431135.1 Myxococcales bacterium
CGGCGCGCGCCGCCGACCGCGGCGTTTGCGGGGGCCTGCGCGCCCGGCTATGCTCCTGCCGTTGGCGGACGGGCAGCGTAGAAAGCGGCGGATCGGCTGGAAGATCCCGCTCTTCGCCCTCTGGCTCCTCGAGTGGATCTACCCGTGGTCGGCGCTGCTCGGGCCGCTCGAGGGGGTGGTCGAACTCGCCTGGTGGCTCGGCCTCGGCTACTTCGTCCTCGAGACCCGGACCGGGCGGACGCCGCCGATCCTCCACACCTGGGGCTGGATGGGCGCCGTCCTGGGGATCTCGATCCTCCGCGCCTGGGTGATCGGCGTCGAGGGGCTGATGCTCTTCCAGATGTTGTTCGCGGAGGCCGGCTACACGGAGAGCCCGTCCGAGATCGCCGCCTTCGCCGAGGGCGACGCGCTGGTGACCTCGCTCTTCGTCGGCCTGCTGATCGGCTTCGCCGGCGCCTTCGAGGCCGCGGTGATCGGCGTGGTGAGCTGGGTCGGCGACCTCTTCCGTGAGCGCCGTGAGGCCGCGCGGGTCGGGCTCGCGCCGCGCCTCGCGGTGATGGTTCTCCAGGCGCCGATCGCCGCGGCGCTCGTCTGTGCGGGCCTCGCCGCGGTCGCCGGCGCGATCGGCAACACGGCGCACCCGGAGTCGGCGGTGCCCGGGTGGCAGGAGGACATGATGGTGGTCCTGCTCTCGGCGGGGATCGGCGCGTGGTTCCTCGGCGTGCTCCTCGTCCGCCGGCTCAGCGCGCTGGCGTCGGGCGGTCGGCTCAACCGCGTGCTGCTCGCGCTCTTCGCCGTCGCCGGATCCGCGAGCGTCGCCGTTCTCGGCGAGCTGAGCGTCCGCTCGGTGCTCCTGGCGATTCTCTGGGCGACGCTGCAGCTCGCGGCGATCCGCTGGGCGCGACCGCGCGCGGCGGCGGCCTCGGGCGGGTAGGGGCTCGGGCCGCGTGCTCCCGGGAGGAGCGCCGCCTGGGCGCCGTAGATCGGTGTAGAGGCCCTTTGCGGCGGATTTGCGGCGGGTCCGCGGCACGGCTCCGTGAGGGCGAGCCGGGCGGCCATCTCGCGGTGGGGCCGTTTCTGGCCGGCCCTGGAGGGACTTGTTATCCTGCCCGTCCCCCGCAGAACGGGAGCACAGACCATGAAGATCGAACTCGACCGATTCCTGGCCACCACCGCCTTCCTCGCCGCCACCGCCGTCGGCGTCGGCTGCGGCAAGAAGGACGACGAGAAGAAGGAGGAGGCCAAGGCCGAGGCCAAGGCCGACGAGGCCAAGCCCGACGAGAACAAGGAGGAGGCCAAGCCCGAGGAGGCCAAGCCCGAGGAGGAGGCCAAGCCCGCCGAGGAGGAGAAGCCCGCGGACGAGGCCGCTGAGGGCGGCGGCGGTGCGGCCGAGCCCGCGCCGACCGAAGAGACCCCGAGCTGGTAGCGGCTTTCTCCGCGACACGCAGGCCCGCGCTGCGATCCCTGGGATCGCGGTCGCGGGCGCTGTTGTTCTCCGCGCGAGGAAGATAGGGCCGTTCCGCGGACAGCGTGCGCGCTCGCGCTGGACTGCGAGGCTCTTCGCAACGTCGTCCGGGACGGGTCGACGCGACGGACTCGTCGTTGGCGTCGAGCTATTGGGCGACGATCTCGGCCGCCTTTGTCCGTAGCGAGCGGCTACTTCGCGCCGCCGTCGGCGAAGGCGTCGAGGACTGCGGCGAGCATCGCCTCGTCGGAGGTCGCCGTGGCCACGCCGTCGACGCGGAGGTCGAGCGCCTCGATCGCCGCCGCGGTCACGGGCCCGAGGGCGAGGACCTGGGCGCCGCCGATGATCGCCCGGGCCTCGTCGGCGCCGAGGTGCTCGGTCAGCGTCTCGAGGAGATGGCGCGCCGCCTTGCCGCTGGCGAAGGCGATGGCGTCAACGCCCTCGCCGCCGTCCGCGGGCGCCCGGAGCGAGCGGACGAGGAGGTCCGGGACGTTCGGGCGGATCGTCCGGTAGCCGATGACCAGGCGGTAGTCGCCGCCGGCGGCCGCGATGGCCTCGCCGAGGAGCGCGCGGCCGCTGTCGGCGCGGACGTGGAGCCAGGTCTCGCCGAGGAGGCCGCGGCTGCGGAGCTCGTCGGTGAGGCCCTCCGCCCGCGACTTCTCCGGGATGAGATCGGGGCGGAGGCCGCGGGCCTCGCAGTGGCTGCCGGTGCCCGTGCCGATCGCGGCGACCGTCTTGCTGGCGAGGGCGCGGACGTCGAGGCCGACCTCGCGCAGCGCGTCAAAGAACGCGGCGACGCCGTTGGGGCTCGAGAGGATCACGCCGTCGCACTCGTGGATCTTCGCTACGGCCTCGCGCAGCGCCTCGGGATCCTCCGGCGGCGCGATCGCCAGGCACGGGAAGGCGACCGCGTCGGCCCCCTGGGCGGCGAGCATGTGCAGGAGCTCCCCGGCCTGCGGGGCCGAGCGGGTGACGACGACGCGCTTGCCGAAGAGCGGCCGGCGCTCGAACCACTCGATGCGCTCGCGCAGGCTGACGACCGAGCCGACGACGAGGACGGCGGGCGCCCGCAGGCCGGCGGCCTCGGCCTCGTCGGCGATCGTCGCCAGGGTGGCGACGATCGTCCGCATGATCCCGCGGGTGCCCCAGCGGATGAGCGCGGCGGGGGTCTCGGGATCGCGGCCGGCGGCGATCAGGCGCTCGGCGTTGTCCCGGCAGTTGCGCACGCTCATCATCAGGACGATCGTCCCGGCGCTGTTGGCGAGGTGGTCCCAGGCGACGTTGAGGCCGCCCTTGTCGTAGGCCTCGTAGCCCGAGACGATGCTCACCGACGGCGTGTGCTGGCGGTGCGTCAGCGGGATCCCGGCGGCCTCGGGGGCGGCGATCGCCGCCGACACCCCGGGGACGAGCTCGTAGGGGATCCCGGCGTTGCGCAGGACCTCGGCCTCCTCGCAGCCGCGGCCGAAGATCATCGGGTCGCCGCCCTTGAGGCGGACGACGCGGTTGCCGGCGCTCGCCTCCTCGACCAGGAGCTCGTTGATCCGCGTCTGGTTGAGGCGGACCCCGTCGTGGGGGCCGGCGACCCGCTGGTGGAGCCTCACGTCGGCGCGGCAGTGGGTCAGCATCGCCGGGTTGACGAGGTAGTCGGCGAGGACGACGTCGGCGCGGCGGAGGCGGTCGCGTCCGGCGAGGGTGAGGAGCTCGGGATCCCACGGTCCCGCGCCGACGATCGAGACGAAGCCTGGCACGGGCCGAGTATCGAGGAAGTCCGGCGCGCCGGCTACCGCTCTTGATCTGCGGCGGCCGGCGCGGGAGGATTCACCGGTGCCGCGCCGCTGGACCGCCCTCGTCTTCGCCCTCATCTTCGGCAGCCTCGCGTCGGCGGTCGGCGGCTGCGACGACGATCCGTGCGAGACCCTCTGCGAGCGCGAGCGGGCCCAGGGCTGCGCCGTCCTGACCTACGTCCAGCTCCCCTGCGAGGAGCAGTGCCGCGGCGTCCGCGAGCTCGCCGAGGGCTCCGGCTGCGTCGCCGAGCTCGAGGCCTACTACGCCTGCGCCGTCGACCAGGACGAGGTCTGCGGCGAGGCGTTCATCGAGGCGTGCGCCGCCGAGAACCAGGCCTACGCCGCCTGTCGCACGGTCGCGGAGTGAGGGCCGACCGCGTCTTCGACGAGCGCCCTCGCTCGCCCTCGTCGACCCTCGACTGCGCTAGAACTCATAGGACGCGTTGGCACCGCGGCGTCCCAGCGATGCCTCGCAGCCCCGCAATCGTCGGCCCAGATTGCTCCGACGAAGCGCCGCTGTACCGGGCTGTACTGCGAGTCTCGTCGGGGTAGTCTGGGTCGACGAGGGCAAGCTGGACTTAGCCGTCCGCCTCTTGGCTCTGGCCGACGATCTCCACCGGGCGGGCGATGGCGGCCGCCGCGACGTCGTAGATCCACAGCGACTGCGGGTCCTCGCGGAGCACGAGGTAGCGGTCGTCCGGCGTGATGTTGAGGTGCGTCGGCACGAAGGCGAGGGGCACGCTCTTGACCAGGCGCTCGGCGATCGACAGGTCGTAGAGGCCGTCCTCGATCAGGAAGATCCGCTGGCTCTCGGCCGCGATCACGTAGTTGTTGAGGCGGACGTCGGGGCCGTCGATCGGGTAGAGCGCGCGGTCCTTGACGTCGAGGATCCGCAGCTTGCCGTCGACGAACCAGCTCGACGCGTCGATGAGGACGATCTCGCCGTCGGCCGTCAGGGCGTAGCGCGGGAGGCTGTCGCCGAGGGCGATCGTGTCGAAGGCGAGGGTCTCGGCGTCGATCACCATCAGGTGGTAGCGCTCGTCGCCGGTCGGCGGCGCCTCGCCCTCGAGGAAGAGCGACTCGTCGACGTTCTCCGTGTCGATGAAGGCGATCGCGACCTCGCCGCGCGGGGCGATGCCGACCGGGCCGAAGCCGGGGAGGTTGCGGATGAAGGCCTCGGCCTCGAGGTCGATGACCGACACCGGATCCTTGGCGCACTCGGTCGGCGCGAGGAAGGCCCGGCGCCCGCTCGGGGCGACGACGAGCTCGTCGGCGCAGTTCGGGACGAGCAGCGAGGTCTGGGCGAACGTGTCGAGGTCGACGAGGACGAGCTCGGTCTCCGGCGTCGCCTCGGCCTCTGGCGGCGGATCCTCCGGGTTCTCGGGCTCGCCTTCGACGGGCGGGTCGATCCACGCGTGCTCGAGGGTGATGATCATCCGCGGGCTCTCGGCCTCGGCCGGGGGGATGACGTCGAAGTCGACGACCTGGCGATCGAACTCGAGGCGCTCGAGGGTCTCGCCGCTCTGGACGTCGATGATCTCGACGCTGTCGTAGGCGGCGGCGATCAGCAGGCGGTCGTCCTCGGTCGCCTGGATCCGCGGCAGCGACACGGGCTCGGCGCGGCCGAGGAGGTAGCGGGCCTCGATGTCGATCTCCCGCTCCCACAGGAGCTGCTCGGAGACGGTCTCGTAGGCGACGAGGTGGTCGCCGCTGAGGCCGTCGCCGGCGCTCGGCTGGCGGCTCTCGGTGAGGTAGATGAGCTCGCGGCCGTGCGAGAAGGCGACGCGCAGCGGCGCGGCGAGCCCCGGGAGGAGGTGGGCGCGGCCGGTCTCGATGTCGCCGTAGAGGAGCTGATCGTCGCTGCGCGACAGGAAGTAGCGGCCGCTCGGATCGACCGCGACGTCGCCGAAGACGAGCGAGGTGCCGTCCTCTTGGTTGCCGGGTCGCTGCTCGTTTTGGTTGAGGCCGCCGTCGATGCAGGCGGCGGTCAGGAGGCTGAAGCAGAGGGTGGTGAGGGGGACGAGGGGGAGGCGCGACATGGATAAGTTAGGGGAGTGAGGGGAGTCCAAGCCAAGGAGTAGAGATATGAAAAGGGACCCGGGCCTAGGTCGCCGGGGTCGTCGTCGGAGTCAGCAAGGCCCGTGCCAAGGCGCGCGCGGGCGCACGCCGGCGTTGAACGGCGTCAACATCGGCGCGCCATGACAGCGCTGTCAGGATCCTCTGACAGGCGCGCCCTGCCTCGACCTGGCGGTCGCGCGCCTCAGTGCTGATCGACGAGGATCGTGTTCCCGTCGGGATCCTTGATCACGAGGTGCGCCGGCCCGTCACCGTCGTCGGCCTCGCGATCGAGGGCGTAGCCGGCGTCCTTGAGCGCCCGCTGGATCGCCCGCGCGTCGCTCGGGTTAAAGGTGATCAGGTTGTCGTCGAACATCCCCTGAAAGAGGCCGATCTTGGCCTCGCCGTTCCTGAGGATGAGCCAGCCCTGGGCCGGATCGCCGTCGAGGCGCTCGAAGCCGAGGGCGGCGTAGAAGGTGCGTGAGCGCTCGAGGTCCTTGACCGCGAGGCTGATCGAGAATGCGCCGAGATCCATGGTCCTGTTCTCCTCGTCCGTGAGGTCCGCGGCGACAGTAGCAAAAAACCAGGGCCGAAAAAACGCGGCGCGCCGCCGCGGGCTCCCCCGGGCGGCGCGCACATGGCCTTGCGACCAGGGATCGCTACTGCGGCATGACCTGCTGGGCGAGGGCGATGCCCGTCATGTCCGAGTAGGTGTAGGGGTTTTGCAGCCCCGTGACCTCGGCGACGACCTCGTAGGTGTCGGGGTCGACCTTGAAGGCCTTGTTCGCCGACATGTCGACGACCCAGACGTAGCCCTGGAAGTCGATGCTCACGCCCCAGGGGTTGCTGCAGCCCGGCAGCGGGATGTTCTTGTTGACGTAGGTCTTGGTCTCGGCGTCGATGTGGACGAGGCGGCAGGGGCTGCTGCCGGCGCCCCAGACGTTGCCGGCTGCGTCGGCCATGATGCCGTTGACCCGGGTGCCGCCGGAGTCGGGCATCGTCGTCCAGGTGTTGCTCATCGGATCGCGGTAGTAGACGCCCTCGCCGAAGCAGGCGCCGTTCCAGACGAAGCCGTTGACGTCGAGGGTCATGCCGTACTTGCAGCCGTTGGGGTTGCCGAGGTCGGTGACCTGGAGGGTCTCGAAGTCGATCTTCACCGACGGCATCGTGTTGAGGCCGGTGGCGTAGAAGTTGCCGTCCTTGTCGACGGCGCCGCCGTAGGGGCTGTAGGACGAGCCCCAGGGGTGGAGGACCTCGTCGATCGTGTCGCCGGTGGCGCCGTCGATCTTGAGGAAGTGGGCGGTGTTGGCGTTGTCCTTCCAGCCGACCCAGAGCACGGGCTCGGGGTACTCGCAGGTGTCCGGATCGGGCTTGCCGGCGACCCAGGCGGTCGCCCGCGGGCCGTAGGAGTAGCCGGGGGAGGGGACGGGCTTCTGCCAGAGCACGCACTCGTCGGTGCCGAGCGGGAGGATGTCGTTCGGCCCGCTCGAGGTCTCGATCATCCCGTTGTTGTTCTTGTCGACGCAGTCCTCGACGCGGGCGGCGATCTTGGTGATGCCGCCGGGGTCGCGGCTCGACACCGCGACGTCGCCGCGGAGGTTGACCGAGGTCCGCGACGGGCTCCCGCCCTCGACGTAGTAGCGCGCCTCCTCGACGGCGGTCTCGGTGTTGATCTTCGAGACCGTGTTCTGCGACGAGTTCGAGATCCAGATGTAGGAGAGGAACTCGTTGCCGCCCATGCCCTCCTGCTCCTCGCAGGGGACCTTGGTGCAGGCGTTCGAGCAGGAGTCCTTGTCGAAGGTGTTGCCGTCGTCGCACTCCTCGACGCCGGCGTGGACGACCCCGTCGCCGCAGGACGCGGCGACGCACGAGTTCAGGCAGTCGTCGGTGTCGTCGTCGTCGCCGTCGTCGCACTCCTCGCCGCCCTCGACGACGCCGTCGCCGCAGACCGCGTCGCCGCCCGAGGACGCGCTGTCGGTGACGCCCATCGTCGTCGAGCCGCTCGTCGACGAGTCGGTCATCGTCGCCGCGCTGTCGCTCTCGCTGCTCGCCGTCGTCGACCCCGAGCTGCTGTCAGACGCAGACATCGAGCCGCCGGAGTCGGTCGTGCCGTCCGAGTCGCTGGCGCTGCCCTGGGTCTGGGTGGTCGCGTCGCTGGCGCTGCCCTGGGTCTGGGTGGTGGCTGTGGTGGTCGCCGAGTCGCTCTCGGTGCTCGTGTCGTCGCCGCTGCAGGCCCCTACTACGAGGACGCCGACGGCGAGCAGGCTGATCTGTGTACCGCGCATAGCTGCTCCTATCGTCGGTTCAATCGAGCCAGAAGCCGCGCAGGAGCGCAAGCGGCAAGCCGTCCGGTCGCCGCGCCGGGTGGCCGAATACCGCGCGTGCGCTCGCCTGCGGCGATGGTCCCGCGCGCCCTCGCGTGCCCGCCGAGGCGCGTCGCGCCGGGATCGCGGCCGGGGGTTACACAGGGCCTTCGCCGCAGATCGCGGTCTGGAGCGAACCGGGCGCGGGGTGTCCACGCGCGGGGCGTTCGCTGCTAGTCTCCGCCGGCGATGTCGATCCGGACCCTCCTCGTCGTCGGCGCCGGCCATGCCGGCCTCGAGGCGGCCTTCGCCGCCGCGCGGATCGCCGCCTCGCGCGGCCGCGGACGCCTGCGCGTCCGCGTCGTCACGGGGCGCCTCGACACCGTCGGTCAGACGCCGTGCAACCCGAGCGTCGGCGGCGTCGCAAAGGGCCACCTGGTCAAGGAGATCG
>JAGQIT010000586.1:0-362 GCA_020431135.1 Myxococcales bacterium
AACCCGCTCTTCGAGGAGGAGAAGGCGGACGGCCAGCGCTACACCCGCGAGCAGGTGCTCGCGGCGATCGTCGACTACATCGACGAGGACGTGCAGCGCTTCGACATGGTCAAGCTGGCGAGCGGCTCGGCCCAGGAGAACTACCGCTACACGCAGCTATACGACCCCTACGAGCCGCGAAACGCCCGCCTCGACACGATCGACGAGCTCAACCTCGTCGAGGGCGTCGACGACGATCTGATGCTCGCCTTCGGCGACAGCCTGACGGTCTACGGCGACAGCTCGAACTGCAAGGTCAACCTCAACTTCGCCAGCGCCGATCAGCTCGCGCTGGTCATCCGCCACGCGGTCGCCGAGGAGGA
>JAGQIT010000586.1:405-7977 GCA_020431135.1 Myxococcales bacterium
CGCTACGTCGTCGAGTACCGCGAGTTCAGCCTCTTCAAGGACACCAAGGCGTTCGTCGAGTTCGTCAAGAAGCCCGACCAGTTCATCTCGCCGATGGCGATGCTCGGGGCGATGCGCTCGGGCTCGAGCGGCCAGAGCACGGGCATGCCGCGGATCCCCGAGGGCATCTCGATCCGCGTCAAGGGCGGCGAGGACAAGAAGAAGGGGACGTGGGGCGGCGTCGAGGACGTCGCCGGCGTCGATCCCGAGCGGATCTATCGGGTCGAGGTGATCACCGAGGTCGGCGCCGTGAAGCGCCGCCTGACGGCCATCTACGACATGCAATACGCGCGCTCGCAGTCGAAGGGCAAGGGCGCCTGGCTCTACTACCGGGAAGACTGAGGGAAGATGGCTCAGAAGTTCATCGGCTTGGATCTCGGCACCCACGAGGTGAAGGCGGTGCTCGTCAGCGCCGGCCTGCGCACGGTCCAAGTCCTCGACGTTCACGAGGAGGCGGTCGTCCGCGGCGACGAGGGCGACGACTCGCTCGAGGCCGCCCTCGAGGTCGCGATCTCCGTCCTGCGCAAGCGCGGGTGGAGCCACTACCCGGTCGGGGTCGTGCTCCCCGGCGGCGTCGGCTCGTACCGCGTCCTCCGCTTCCCCTTCGGCGACGCCCGGCGGATCGCCCAGGCGATCAACTTCGAGGTCGAGGGCCAGTTCCCGGTGCCGGTCGAGGAGCTGGACATCGACCACCTCGTCGTCAGCGGCACGAAGCACGCCGGCCAGGCGCTGGTCGCCGCGGTCCGCAAGGACCTCGTCAAGCAGGTCAGCGAGCGCCTCGCCGAGGCGAAGATCGACATCAAGGCGGTGACGGTCCCGCCGCTCGCGCTCGGCCAGGTGCTCGACGCACCGGCGCCGCCGATCGCTGATGCGGCGGCCGCCGAGGGCCGCGTGCCGGTCGCGCTCGTCGTCGACATCGGCCACCGCAACACCGAGCTGGTCGCTGTCGGTCCCAAGGGACCGGTCGCCGCGCGCTCGCTGCGTCGCGGCGGTCACCACGTCACCCGGGCGATCCAGCGGACCTTCAAGATCGACGCGGAGGAGGCCGAGGCCCGCAAGCTCCGACAGGGGATCCTCCCGCACGGGGGGGCGGAGCTCGACGGCGATCAGGCGCGCATCGCCGCGGTCGTCGCCAAGGCCTTTGAGCCGCTGATCCGCGAGATCGAGCACACCCGCCTGTGGCTGCGGACCGAGCTCGACTGCGAGGTCACGGTCGTCCGCCTCGCGGGCGGCGGCGCCGGCATCGGCGGCCTGATGGAGTACCTCCGCGAGCAGACCGGGCTGACCGTCGAGGCCGCGCACCCGCGCGAGAGCTCGACGCTGAAGAAGGTCGCAGGCCGCGACTGGAGCGGGGCGACGGCGGCGCTCGGTGCGGCGCTCGGCGCCTCGCGGCGGCCGCTGATCCAGCTCTACACCGACGGCGGGTCGCGCGGCGGCGAGGGCAGCTGGCTCGTCGAGCGCCTGTCGACGGTGGCGATGATCGGCCTCGCGGTCCTCGCCTTCGGGGCCCTCGACACGATGGCGAAGATGCAGGCCTACGAGCTCGAGGAGGAGGCCTACGCGACCGAACTCGCTGAGCTCACGCAGCGGGTCTTCGGCCAGGAGATCACCGACGTACGCGACCTCGAGGCCAAGCTCGAGGCGGTCACGGTCCTCGACGTCACCAACCTGATCCAGACGCGCTCGGCCCTCGACGCGATGAGCGCGCTCTTCAAGGCGGCGACGCCGACCGGGCCGAAGCCGCAGGCGGAGGCGCTGGAGGGGACGATGGCGATGGGCGCCGCGGGCCCCGTCGCCGGCGGCCCGTCGGCGGCCGACGGCTCGCCGCTCACCGGCCCGGTGCCGCCGACCGATCCGGCGTCGGCGATGTCGAGCGACGACCCTGACGGCGAGTCGTCGTCGTCGTCGTCGTCGGCCCCGGTCGATCAGAACGCCGGCATCGTCTGGGACGACGAGCTCGTCTTCGTCGCCGTCGAGGTCCGGCGCCAGAAGATCGATCTGACGGCCTCGGCGACCGGCATCACCGCGCAGTCGCGCCTCAAGCGGCGGCTGCAGATGCTCTCCTGCGTGCAGAACGTCCAGGAGGGCAAGCTCCGCGACAGCAACGACCGCAAGCAGTTCGAGATGTCGGTCGAGCACGACTGTCTCTTCAAGCCCCTCGAGGAGGACGCATGACCGCCCCTGTTGGTGCCCTCGCGGGCTTCTGGACGCGGCTCAGCCCGCGCGAGCGCAACCTCCTGGCGCTCCTCGTCATGGTCTTCTTCGCCATGGCGATCGGCGTCCTCTTCTTCCTCCGCGGCGACTCCTTCATCGCCTCCGAGGATCGGATCAGCGACCTCAGGCGCGGCATCCAGCTGATGCACACGAAGGGCGCGGTCTACCAGGAGAAGCTCAAGGAGAAGGCCGAGCGCGAGGCGATGATCGCCAACGATCCGATCGAGTTCGCGATCATCCTCGAGCAGGCGACCAAGGCGACGCTCGAGGAGAAGTCGACCTCGAACGAGGAGGAGAAGCCGCCGCTCGAGCTCGGCGAGGGGCTGGTCAAGCGGATCTACTCCTTCGAGCTGCGCCGCGTGACCCTCGAGGAGCTGACGAAGTTCCTCCAGAAGGTCGAGGACCAGCCCGGTCACATCGTCTTCGCCGAGCGGATCAAGGTGCGCTCGCCGTCGGCGGTCGAGGATCGGATCAACGTCGAGATCGACCTCGCGACCTGGGAGATGAAGCGGGACGAGGAAGAGCGCGACAAGGACGAGGAGGACGAGTGATGAAGTGGACGCTGCGCCCACCGACCGACGGTCTCGCGACCTTCCGCAGGTTCCTGCGGAAGACCCGCGGCCTCGTCGGCTACATCGCCCTGGCGATCGTGCTCTTCTTCGTCTTCGTCTGGGTCAGCCTGCCGACCCGGGCGATCGCCTGGCGTATCGGCCATGAGGCGAAGAAGCGCGGCTACATCGTCGACGTCGAGGACGTGTCGATCTCGCCCTTCGGCGGCGTCACCCTCTACAACGTCACCTGGACCTACGCGCCGTCGCGCTCGGGGCAGATCCCGCGCAGCTTCTTCGTCGACGAGGTCGAGGCCGACATCTCGCTGCTGCGCCTGCTCTTCGGCACCATCCACGTCGAGGTCGCGACCCACGTCGACGAGGGGACGATCACGGCGATGTACGAGAAGAGCGACGAGGAGTCGCTGATCAAGATCGACATCGACGACCTCGCGCTCTACGACGTGCCCAAGCTCCAGCAGGCGGTCAACGCCCCGGTCCGCGGGACCTTCGGCCTCCACGTCGATCTCAGCCTGCCGGAGGGCAAGTTCACGCAGGCGCTCGGGACGATCGAGTTCTCCTGCGACCGCTGCCGGATCGGCGACGGCGAGACGCTCGTCTTCATCCCCGGCGTGTCGAAGGGGCTGCTGACCAAGGGCATCACCCTGCCGGAGATCGACTTCGGCAGCCTCAAGGGCAAGCTCAACGTCGAGGACGGCGCGGCGAAGACCGAGGGGATCATCACCGAGAGCGACGAGTTCAAGCTCAAGATCCTCGGTCAGCTCCTCCTGCGCGACCCCTTCGCGCGCTCGGCGTTCGAGTTCGACATCAAGGTGCTCCTCACCGAGGCGCTGCAGTCGGAGTCCGAGACCCTCAAGCTGATGGTCCAGACGCGGTCGAAGAACACCTACCTCGACGCGCCCGAGGAGGACTGGATGGGCTTCAAGCTCCGCGGGACGGTCTCGCGCCCGGAGTTCATCGGGATCAAGAGCAAGACCCGAGCTGAGCGGGCGCTCGAGAGCAAGGAGAAGGCGCGGGCGCGGGCGCGGGCGAAGGCCGCCAAGGCGAAGAAGCCGACGCCGAAGAAGAAGCCGGCCGCGAAGAAGCCCGATCCGAAGCAGGAGGGCGAGGCCGAGGCGACCGCGCGCAACACCGCGGAGGCCGAGGACTCGACCGCGCCGACGGCCGTCATGGACTCGACCGTCAACACCGCGACCCCGAGCCCGGAGCCCTCCGCGGCGAAGCCCGACGAGGAGGAGGAGAAGGGCGAGGAGGAGGAGAAGGGCGGCGACGACGAGGAGAAGGAGGAGGAGAAGGACGAGAAGGAGGACGAGGGCGGCTCGTCTGGCGGTGACTCCACCGGCGGCGGCGGCGGTGAGGGGGAGGGCGGCGGCGACGGCGGCGGTGAGTCGACCGGCGAGTCACCGACCTAGCCGCGCGCGCGCTCCACGTCGCGACGCGAGGCGGCCGCAGCTCTGGGAGCTGCGGCCGCGCTCGTTCTCGGCCCGGCGCCCGACCGACTCAGCGCACCCAGGCCCGCCAGGTGCCGTTGAGGATCGGCGTGTTGTTCGGCGTGTCGGCGGTGCACTCGAGGCGCAGCGCCTGGTAGCCGTCGTGGTAGCCGATCGCGACGTGGTTGGTGTTCGTCGTGTTGCTGTCGCCCTGGCTCGGCGAGTTGTGGCACAGGCCGAGCTGGAACGAGAGGTTCTGCTGCGAGGGCCCGCAGTTGCCGCAGATGTGCCAGCAGCCGTAGGTGTGCTTGTTGGCGGCCGTGGGGTAGGCCTGGATGTCGCCGTAGACCCCGCCGTTCTTGGCGAGCTTCACGGTCTTGGCCTGGGCGCTGTAGATCATCGTCTGCAGGAGGTCGGTCCACTCGGCCATCGTCGGCGTCCAGATCGCGTCGGCCGAGAGATCGCGGGTCTCGTCGACGCACGAGTAGCGGATGTCGCTCGCGCCGGCGATCAGGTCCTGGGCGTCGAGCATGCCGAAGACGTCGCTGGCGAGGGTGAGCTGGTCGTTGCTCGTGACCTCGTTGCCGTCGAGGTTCTGCTTCCAGGCGGCGGTGAAGAAGCGGGCGTCGCGGTGGATCGACTGCGGGATCCGGTTGCTGTGGAGGTTGGCGATCATCGTCCAGCCGCCGCCCTCGGTGTCCATGTCGCAGACGACGTCGAAGGGCAGGCCGGGGCCGTCGCCGTCGGCGTCGATCGTGTAGTTGCCCGAGCTCGCGTTGGCGTCCTTCTCGAGGATCTGGGCGCAGCTCAGCGGGTAGGTGCAGCTCCCCTCGAGGCAGATCAGCGTGTTGCAGTCGGCGTCGGCCTCGCAGCTCTGGCCGGCGGCGCAGGCGTCACAGGTCTCGCCGCCGCAGTCGACGTCGCTCTCGGCCGCGTTCTTCACCCCGTCGTCGCAGGTCGCGCTGACGCAGAGGTTCGAGCAGTCGTCGACGTCGACGTCGTTGCCGTCGTCACACTCCTCGGCGCCGCCGCCGGCGTTGTGGAGGAGGCCGTCGCCGCACGTAGCGACGGTGCACTGGCTCGTGCAGTCGCCGTTGTCGTCGTTGTCGGGGCCGTCGTCGCAGGCCTCGCCGGCCGCGGCTTGGATGTAGCCGTCGCCGCACAGCGGCAGGAGGCAGACGTCGGTGCAGGCATCGCTGTTGTCGGCGTTGCCGTCGTCGCACTCCTCGCCGGCCTGGACCTCGCCGTCGCCGCAGCTCGCGAGCTTGCAGGTGTTCGTGCAGGCGTCGTCGTCGATCGCGTTGCCGTCGTCGCAGCCCTCGCCTGGTTGGACGATCCCGTCGCCGCAGGAGGCGCTCGTGCAGTCGCTCTTGCACAGCCCCGCGTCGTTGTTGTCCGCGCCGGCGTCGCACTCCTCGTCGGGGCCCTGATCGCCGTCGCCGCAGACGTTGGCGGTGCAGTCGGCCTTGCAGGAGGCGCCGGGTCCGTTGGCCGCGCCGTCGTCGCACTCCTCGCCGACGTCGACGTTGCCGTCGCCGCAGACCGGATCGACGCCGCCGGTCGTCGACGTCCCCGTGGTCTCGCCGGCGGTCATCGAGCCGCCGCCGGTCTCNNGTGACCATCGGCGCCTCGGTGGTGCCGCTGGTCCCGGTCTCCTGCATCATCATCGTCGTCGAGCCCGTCGTCGACGTCGTCTCGGTCGCGGTGCCGACGCTGTCGTCACCGCAGGCGCTGGCGATCGCGACCGCCGCGAAGATCCATCCAATCCGTCCCATCAACCACCTCCAACCGTCGACGATCGATCGTAGGGCAGGCCTCGGAGCCGTGAAGGCTCTGCAGGGGAGGGGGTCCGCGGGCATCGCGGGGTCGTCCTCTCGCCTCCTCTGGGAGCGCGGCGCCGCGGTGGAGCGGCGCTCTGGCGCGCGCCAGAGCCAGAAGAAATCCGCGGCGGTGTTCGGGTGTTCTCGCGGCCAGGTCAGGACGCGGCGAGGCGGACGCAGAGACGGGACCTCCCGTCCGCGCGGCGGACGGAGGGTCCCGTCGGGGTGCGCGTGGGCGCGCTGGTCGGAGAGGCGAGCGGGCTCGGTCGCAGCGCGGGGGGAGGGCGCGACCGGGCTCGTCCGCTACTGGAGGCCTGGGCTGTCGCCCCACTGCGACGCGTCGTGGGCGCGGCTGCGGATGATCCGGTAGAGGGCGAAGACGACGCCGCCGATCACCAGCCAGACGATGGCGAGGGCGATGAAGGCCGCGAGGTCGACGAAGCGGGCGCCGCCGAGGAGGGCGCTGTCGGCGAGGACAGGTGCGAGGGTGTACATCGTAGGTTCTCCGTTCTTCTATGGTTGAGGGGTCGACGGGGCAGGCGGGCTAGCGGCCGCGGCGGGCCTCCCTGGCCTGCTTGCGCTTCTCGGCGTCGGCGCGCCTCTTGTCCCACTTGCGCTTGCGGTGCTTGAACCATGGCTTCTCAGCGCCCTCCGCGAGGGGCGGGAGGTCGTAGCGCGCGCGGATGTGGTCGGGGAGCTGGGCCTCGGGGTCGCTGGCGCACGTGATCGTGTGGATCTTGCGCTCGTGCCCCTTCTCCTTGAGGAGGCTCTCGGCGATGTACCAGCCCTGGTCGCGGACCTGCTCGGGGCTCGGGATCCGGTACCAGACCTTGACGAGCTCGACCTTCTCCGGCTCCTGGCCGCCGTGGGTGCGGGCCCACTCGCGGCAGTGGTAGCGCGCGAGCCACTTCTGGTACCAGTCGCCCTTGCCCGACTCGCCGCCGCTGACCCGGCGGTTCATCTTGCGCATGCGGTCGTTCCAGATCCAGGGGATCGGCTTCTGCTCCGGCGCGTAGACGTCGGTGTTCATGTCGTAGACCTCACCGTCGACGTCGGTCACGAGGACCTTGAGGAAGACGTTCGAGCGCGGCGGGTTGGGGGCGAACATGTTCCAGCCCTGGTTGGTCTGGGTGGTCAGCAGCCAGGCGCTGAAGGGCTTGTGGGCCTGTGCGCGGAAGGTCGACAGGCAGTCCTTGGCCGGCAGACACCAGGCCGCGACCGCGGTGATGTGGAAGATGATCACGCCGCTGACGAAGAAGCGGCCGAGCGGGCCGTAGGCCCAGGGGCGCTCCCCGGCGGCGGCGAGCGTCCGCCCGCCATTCCGGCGGCGCTCGAGGAGGGCGACGACCGTGAGCCCGCCGACGGCGCACAGGGTCAGGGTCAGCGCCCCCGGGAGGTGGACCGCCTTGAGGGCGACGGCGCCGACGAGGAGGCCGAGGCCGCCCGCGAGCGCCCACTCGGGGATCTTCGCGGCGTCGTGGTGGAGGTGCGGGAGGGTCG
>JAGQIT010000041.1 GCA_020431135.1 Myxococcales bacterium
GCGGAGGTCGACGCGGTCTCGTCCATCGCGCTGGGGCAGCCGAGCGCCGCGGCGAGGCCGAGGCCGAGGAGCGACGCCGCCGCGCGCTGCGAGCGAATCCCCGCGAATGGGCGAACACTCGCGCTCATCACAACAGCCTCCCACGGCCGCAGCGCCGGCGCGCGAGCAATGAATGCGCAGCGGCCCCTCGCGGGCCGCTAGACGTTCTCGATGATCACGGCCCGCAGCTTCGACGCGATCATGTCGAGCGCGACCCGGTTCTCGCCGCCCTCGGGGATGATCAGGTCGGCCCAGCGCTTCGACGGCTCGACGTACTGCAGGTGCATCGGCCGGACGCTGCGGTAGTACTGCTCGCGGACCGACTCGAAGGTCCGGCCGCGCTGCTCGATGTCGCGGCGGATCCGGCGGAAGGCGCGGATGTCGGCGTCGGTGTCGACGTAGATCTTGGCGTCGAGCTGGGCCCGCAGGAGCGGGTCGACGAGGACGAGGATCCCCTCGACGATGATCACCGGCGTGCTCTCGACCTTGCGGTGCTCGGTCTGGCGGCGGTGGGTCTTGAAGTCGTAGATCGGCGCCATGATCGGCGCGCCCTCGCGGAGGCGCCGGAGGTGCTCGATCAGCAGCTCGGTCTCGAGCGACTCGGGGTGATCGAAGTTGAGCTGGCAGCGCTCGTCGAAGGTGAGGTCCTGGCGGTCGCGGTAGTACGCGTCGTGCTCGATGATCGACACCGACTCGGGCGGCACCGCGGCGGCGATCTTATGGGCGATCGTCGTCTTTCCTGAGCCGCTACCCCCTGCGATGCCGATGATCAGTGGACCCATGAGGTCGCCTGTTACCACGCGCCGGCGCCCCTCCGGAAGCGCGAAGCCGCGAGCCCGGGGGCCGGGAGCCTCTGCGATCGCGGGGTCGAGGCCGCTCGCGGGATGCGCGCGTCCGGCCATCGCCGGCTATCATCGCCGCGATGGACCCCCAGGCGATCCTCATGATCGAGGACGACGACTCCGGCCGCGAGCTCGGGCTCTTCAACCTCCGCCGCGCCGGCTACCGGGCGGAGGGGGCCGAGAGCGGCGAGGCGGGGCTCGCCGCCTTCGATCCGGCGCGCCACGACCTCGTGATCACCGACGTGAGGATGCCGGGGATCGACGGCCTCGAGGTCCTCGCCGCGCTCCGCGAACGCTCGCCGGCGACGCCCGTGATCGTCATCACCGCCTACGGCGACGTCGAGCTCGCCGTCGAGGCGATGAAGGCCGGCGCCGCCGACTTCATCGGCAAGCCCTTCAATCGCGAGCATCTCCTCCTCGCGGTCGGCCGCGCCCTCGAGCGCCGGCGCCTCGATCATGAGCTGCGCCGCCTGCGGATCCGGGCCAGCGGCGTCGAGCGGCCGATCGTCCACGCGTCGGCGGCGATGACCCGCGTCCTCGAGATCGCCGATCGCGTGGCGAGCTCGGGCGCGCCGGCGCTGATCACCGGCGAGAGCGGCACCGGCAAGGAGCTGGTCGCCCGGCGGATCCACGTGCACAGCGACCGCGCGTCGGGGCCCTTCGTCGTCGTCCACGGCCCGGCGATCGCCGGCGAGGGGGCCGAGCTCGAGCTCTTCGGCGACGCCCGCCGCCCCGGCCGGATCCGCCAGGCCGACGGCGGCACGCTCTTCCTCGACGGGATCGGCGAGCTGTCGCCGACGATCCAAGGGAAGCTCCTCCAGGTCGTCGAGGCCGGCGTCGTCACCCCGGCGGGCGGCGCCCCGCGGGTCCCGGTCGACTGCCGGATCCTCGCCGCGACCCGCCCCGACGGCCGCGGCTGCCTGCGCGACGACCTCCTCTACCGCCTCGCCGTCGTCGAGATCGCGATCCCGCCGCTGCGCGAGCGCCCCGAGGACGTCCCGCCGCTGTGCGCCCACTTCGTCGGGATCTACAGCGGCGAGCGCGACCTCGACCTCGACGACGCGCTGATCGAGGCGATGCTCCGGCGGTCGTGGCCGGGCAACGTCCGCGAGCTCGCCAACGCCTGCGAGCGCCTCGTCCTCCTGAGCCGCGGCGCTCGCCTCGACGCCGCCGACCTGCCGCAGGAGAGCGCGGGGGAGGGCGCCGCGGGGGAGGGCGCCGTCGGCCTCGACGCCTTCCTCGCGTCGCTCCCCGAGGACGGCCTGTCGCTCATCGATCTCGAGCGCCGGGTGATCGCGCGCGTCCTCGGCCTCAAGCGCTGGAACGTCAGCCAGGCCGCGGTGTACCTCCAGATCCCGCGGCATGTGCTCGCCTACCGCATGGAGAAGTATGGCCTCCGCCGACCGCAGTGAGCCCGCCGAGGCGAACGCGGGCCCCGAGGCGCGCCCGGACGCGCGCCTCGCCGAGCCCGATCGCCGCCTCTTCGGCCCGCGGATGCTCGCCTTCGTCTGGCTGCCGATCGCCGTGATCACGGCGCTTCACTACGGCACCGGCATGGATCAGCCGTGGGCCCACGACATCCTCCGGCGCTGCTACTACCTGCCGATCGTCATCGCCGCGTTCCTCTGCGGCCTCAAGGGGGCGCTGACCGCCTCGCTCGTGACCTCGGGCCTCTACCTGCCGCACGCCTTCCTCAGCCACTTCCTCGGCCACCACCACCACGATCCGGCCGGGAGCCTCGAGAAGATCCTCGAGATCGTCCTCTACAACGGCGTCGCGGCGGCGGCCGGCTACCTCGCCGAGCTCGAGCGTCGGCGCCGGAGCGAGCTGCGGCGGGCGCTCGACGAGCAGCAGCGGCTGATCGGCCAGCTCGTCCAGGCCGGCCGCCTGAGCGCCCTCGGCCAGGTCGTCGCCGGGATCACCCACGAGATCAAGAACCCGCTCCACGCCCTCGCCGGGACCGCGGAGATCGTCGACCCGCTGATCCCCGAGGACGCCGAGGAGCGGCGCATGTGGGAGATCCACGTCCGCGAGCTCAGGCGCCTCCAGCGGGTCGCCGAGCGCTTCCTCTCCTTCGCCAAGCCGGGGCCGAGCGCCCTCGAGCGCCTCGATCTCCGCGACGTCGCCCGGCGCCTGCGCGAGCTCATCGACGCGGACGCCCGCGGCAAGGGGATCCGCGTCGAGCTCGAGCTGCCGGCCGCGCCGGTGCCGGTGCTCGGCGACCGCGATCAGCTGGCGAGCGTCGCCC
>JAGQIT010000587.1 GCA_020431135.1 Myxococcales bacterium
GTGCCCGTGCGCGTCGTCGTAGCGGCCGCGCTCGCGGCCGCGGCCGCGGCCGGGCTGACGTAGCGCGGAGCAGTCGAGGCCGCTAGTCGGCCGCGCCGCTCGCCTCGTCGGCGAAGATCGTGCCCTCGGCGACGAGGTGCATCGTGCTCGCCTTGAGGCGGTTGATGTGGGCCATGAACGCCTCGGCGCGCTCCCTCGTGACGTTCTCGCGGCAGAAGAGGATCGCCGCGACGAACGTCGGGGTGCCGACGTAGGCCCCGCCGACGCCGACCACCGAGCGCACCCCGTACTTCTCGACGAAGTCGCTGGCGGGGATGATCTTGCGGCCCTCGACGTCGACCGCCGTCGACGCGTCGTCGACGTAGAAGACGCCGTTGATGCTGCCGAGCGTCTTGAGCACGGCGTCGCTGTCGGCGCGATCGATCCAGTCGAAGCCGAGGCCGAGCTCGTGGAGGAGGCGGGCGACCATCGGGATCGCGCCGACGAACTCGGCGGAGGCGAGCGGGATGCCGACGTGCCCGCGCGACCTGCGGCGGTCGTTCCACTCGGGCTCGACGCCGCTGGTGCCGAGGAGCGAGAGGACGAGCGTCTCCGGCGTGATCTTCTCGCCGACGCCCGCGCCGCTGGCGAGCTCGTCGACGAAGCGCTGGTTCGTCGCTGGCAGCTCGCCGTAGGGCACCGTGGCGAAGAGCCGGGCGAGGACGATGCCCTCGCCGAAGCTCTCGTAGAGCAGCGCGGTGTAGCGCTGCGCCGCCTCCTCGAGGGTCGCGCAGCCGCGCGTCAGCTTCTGGACGCCGCGCTCGACGGCGCGGAAGGTCTTGGGATCGGCCTCTTGGATGCGGGTCATGGTCAGGCTCCTCCGCGGTTGATGCGAGCGCGTCGCCGCTGGCGAGCGCGGACGAGGCGGAGGGAGTCGCGGAGCCCCTCCTTGAGCGAGCGGAACGTCGGCACGCCGCCGAGGCTCGTGCCGATGCCGGTGAGCGTCTGCGCGGTCGCGGAGTTGAGCCCCGAGATCACGCAGCGGGCCCCGAGCATGTGGACGCCGGCGACGAGGTTCTCGATGTAGTGCGCGGTCCCGGTGTCGATCACGCTGACGCCGGTCATGTCGAGGATCACGTGGCGCGACGTGTGGGCGACGATGTGCTCGAGGAGCCGCTCCATCAACTCGCGCGCCCGGCTGCCGTTGATCGCCCCGATCACCGGCAGGGCGACGACGCCGTCCTCGACCTCGATGATCGGCACGGAGAGCTCGCGGATCGCCTCGGTCTGATCGTCGATCGTCGTCAGCATCTCCTGGAGCTCGACCTCGCGGGCGTCGAGGAGCGCGCGCTGCTCCTCGATGGTCGCCATCTGGGCGACGAGCGCCGCGGACTTGTCCTTGAGCTCCGCCTCCTTGGCGTCGAGGGAGCGCTGCTGGAGCTCGAGGTAGCGCTCCTTCTCGGCGTTCGTCAGGTAGAGCGCCTCGAGGTCGAGGACGAGGCCGTTGACGCCCTCCTCCACGGCCCCGAGGGCGTCGTCGCCGGCGTCGAGCTCGGCGTCGTAGTTGCCGAGCCCGAGCTCCTCGAGCACGCGCGCGAGCTCTGCGAGCCTCTCCTCGAGGTTGGCTATCGTCATCTCTCGCTCCTTACG
Organism: Myxococcales bacterium; assembly: GCA_020431135.1. Taxonomy (GTDB): domain Bacteria; phylum Myxococcota_A; class Polyangia; order Nannocystales; family Nannocystaceae; genus JADJRG01. Next base: position 1,630 of record JAGQIT010000587.1, read on the forward strand.
ATCTTCAGCGGTGAGGGGGCCTCGCGCGGCTCCTCGGGCCTCGCGTTCGCCGGCGGGCGCAGCTTGAGCTGGGCCGTCGGGATCAGCTTCGCCTGTCCGCGCAGGCCGGCGAGATCCATGGTCACGAAGGCGAAGCCGAGCGCGCGCAGGCGCGGGACGATCGCCTCGCGCAGGCCGAGGAGGTCGCCGAGGCGCTCCGGGGGGACCTCGATCCGGGCGACGTCGCGGTGGCAGCGGACGCGCATCTCGGGGAAGCCGAGCTCGACGAGCACGTCCTCGGCGGCCTCGATCTGGGCGAGGCGGGCGGCGGTGATCGGGTCGCCGTGGGGCACGCGGCTCGCCGTGCAGGCCATCGCCGGCTTGTCCCACACCGGCAGGCCGAGCTCGCGGGCGGCCGCGCGGACGTCGGCCTTGCTGAGACCAGCCTCGACGAGCGGGAAGCGGACGCCCGCCGCCCGCGCGGCCGCGATCCCGGGGCGATCGTCGCTCGCTAGATCGTCGAGGTTGGTGCCGTCGAAGACCGCCTCGATCCCCTCGTCGCTGGCCAGCGCGGCGACGCGGGCGTAGAGCGCGGTCTTGCAGTAGAAGCAGCGGTTCTCGGGGTTGGCGGCGTAGCGCGGGTCACGGAGCTCCTCGGGGTAGACCCGGCGCACGCGGGCGCCGAGGCGCTCGGCGAGGGCGAGCGCCGCCCGCTCCTCGCGCGCCGCGAGGCTCGCGGAGACGCCGACGCACGCGAGCGCCGCGTCGCCGAGCTCCTCGTGGGCGATCGCCATCACGAGCGCCGAGTCGACGCCGCCGGAGTACGCCGTCACCGCGCTCGAGAAGCCGCGGATGTAGGCGCGAAGCGCCGCCAGCTTGCCCTCGAGCGCGAGCGCTGTGCTCATGCCCGGGTCCTCTGGTTGATGAGCCCGGCGGAGTAGCCCGCACCGAAGCCGTTGTCGATGTTGACCACCGTGACCCCGTTGGCGCACGAGTTGAGCATGCCGAGGAGCGCCGCGAGGCCGCCGAAGCTCGCCCCGTAGCCGACGCTGGTCGGCACGGCGATGACCGGCGCTTGGGTGAGGCCGGCGACGACGCTCGGCAGGGCGCCCTCCATCCCGGCGGCGACGACGAGCACCGACGCCTCCTGGATCGTCGGCAGGTGGTGGAGCACGCGGTGGAGGCCGGCGACGCCGACGTCACAGATCGACTCGACGCGGCTGCCCATCAAGGTCGCCGTGAGCCTGGCCTCCTCGGCGACCGGGAGGTCGCTCGTACCCGCGGAGATGACGACGACGCCGGGCACGAGGGGTCGCTCGCTGCGGTCGAGCCAGAAGGCGGCGGCGAGCTCGTTCCACTGCAGGCTCGGGACCCGCGACTGCGCCGCAGCGAACTGCTCCGGCGTCGCTCGGGTGCCGAGGACGACGTCGCTGCGCGCCGCCAGCCGCTCGGCGATCGCGGCCACCTGGCCCGCCGTCTTGCCCTGGCAGAAGATGACCTCGGGGAAGCCCTGACGGAGCTGCCGGTGGTGATCGAGGGTCGCGTGCTCGAGCGACTCGAAGGGCAGCTGCCGGAGGCGGGCGAGGGCGTCGTCGATGTCCGCGTCGCCGTCTCGGACGGCGCATAGGAGCGCCCGAAGACGCGCTTCGCTCATCACCACAACGTCCAGTGTACAGTCCAAGAAAGGCGGCAAGGGGGGCTGACGGCCGCGCAGATCCAGCGCGCCGACTTCTCCACACGCGAACCTCTACGCGGCGCGGCGCCCATGGCGAGAGCGCCGTCCAAAGCGGCGATAGCGGCGCTCCTCGCCGTCTTTGGCCGCGCGGGCGGGCGTCGGGCGACGCCGGCGTGGCGGACGGGAGGCGCCGCAGATCGTCTGCGTCTTGATCGCAGCGGGTGGCTGTCGGTCGCGCCGACAACGGCGAGCGAAGATCGAGCCGAGACGAACGAGACGCGAGCGGCGCTGGGCCGGCGCGCCCGCGCTCGGGCGGGCTGACCCTGCGGTCATGCGCGCTCGCGCTGGGCGATGAACGGCGCTCTCGAGGGCGAGGCGACGGCGGCCGCTGTGGTAGCGTGGCCGCGGCCTCCGCGGCCGATTGGAGACGCTGACGATGAGCATGAAGGTCACGGTTCGGTTCCGCAATTCATCCGGCTCGCACATCCTCTCGGGGATCCTCGTCGAGGGCGGCGAAGAGGCGCCGGCGAGCTTCGGCGTCGCGATCGCGGACGCCGGCGCCCACGTTCTCCTCGGCGGGATCCGCAGCTACCACGTCAAGCTCGACGAGACGCTCGACGCCGACGGCGTCGCGCTTGTCCGCGGTCGCGTCGGCAAGCGCGTGACGATCCGCTTTGAGGGCGTCCGCGGGACCTACCGCGCCCGCCTCGAGGCCGTCGGCGGCCAGGCCTTCGCCGAGCCCGAGCCCGAGCCGACCTCCTTCGCGGCGCCGGAGCACGACGCGGAGGCCGAGGCCGCGGAGGCCGAGGCCGCCGGCAGCCTCCACCTGACCTCGACCATCTACGGCGCGAAGCCCCTCTACCTGCTCAAGCGCGGCGCCCTCGCGGCGACCCCGATCGGCCCGGCGCCGACCGGCATGGACGCCCTCGAGACGATGGTCACCGCCGCCCGCTGGGTGTCGTCGCGGCGGACGTCCTCCTTTGAGCGGCTGTTCCCCGCCTCGGCCTTCCACCCCGATCAGCCGGCCCGCGACGATCGCCTGAGCGTCGCGCAGGCGGGGGCGTTGCTGGAGCAGCTCGCGTCGATCCTGGAGGCGGCGGCGCCCGGCGCCAGGGAGGCCCCGGAGGCCGCCCTCGACGCGGCCCAGCTGCGCTCGGCCTGCGTCACCGTCCTCGCCCACGTCATCGCCACGGCGAACAAGGACCCCGACTTCCGCGGCCCGGCCGATCGCGCCGCCGCGATGATCTTCGGCCTCATCGACGCCGAGCAGGGCGAGGGCTCGCGGCCGGAGATCCGCGCGCACGCGGTCCAGCTCCTGTCGCAGCGCGGCCCGGCCTTGACCGACGCCCAGCGCGAGCGCGTCCGCGAGCTCCTCACGGGCCTGCGCCGGCAGGCGCCGCCCTACGACGAGCTCACGGAGGGGCCGTGGCGCTTCGCCCTCAACTCCGGCTACGAGTTCCACAAGGGCGGCATCGAGGTCCTCAAGAAGCGCTACGACTTCACCGAGATCGAGGCGCCCGAGGACACGCCGAAGCCGCCCGGCGTCTTCGCCGAGGGCTACGTCGCCCTCGAGGCGCCGTTCACCGGCCCCGAAGGCCAGAAGATCCAGATCTTCGCCCGCGCCACCAGCCCCCGCTACGAGAACGCGGAGATGGAGCACACCTTCTTCACCGGCGTCGCGATCAACCGCCACGCCAACCTCGGCTCCGCCGACATGAAGGCCGCGCTCGTCGACGTCCGCCAGAGGGGCTACAAGCTGATGCTCAACGCCCAGTGCGCCGGCCTGACGACGCGCTTCGCGATCTCGCGGATGTTCCCCGACGCCGACATCTACTCGTCGTGGGACTCGACCTACTTCCGCACCGGCGCCGACGGGGAGCTCAGCGCCTCCGAGGGCATCGACTGCTTCGTCGCGATCCTCAAGGGGATGAGCGAGGGCGAGGACTTCGCGGCGATCGACGCGCGGATCAAGGACGCGCAGTGGTACCACTCGCAGAGCCGCAACAAGGAGTTCGTCCAGTTCATCGGCCCGGCGCACCCGCTCGTCTCGCGGCGCTACGAGGACGTCAACAGCGACGGCAAGGCCGACTACTACGACGGCTTCCTCGACCTCCGCCTCGTCGAGATCGCCGAGGATCTCCACCGCTCGGCGACGCCCCACGACCCCGGGGTCGCGCCCTCGCAGATCTCCGGCGCCGCGGCCAAGGGCCTCGGCTGGGCCGCCGGCTCGCTCAACCGCGTGACGCAGTACTCCGAGCTTTGGGACGAGCTCCCCGGCCAGACCGAGCTCTTCTACGCGTTCCGCTCGGGCGGCTTCTACAGCCACAGGGTGCCGCCGCAGGACGTCCGCGTCGGCAAGGGCCCGGCGGTCGAGCTCGGCCTCCTGCCCGCCGTCTGCCGCTACCTCAGCGAGGGGGAGAACGGCGCCGGGATCGCGGTCGAGGTGATGTCGCACTCCTGGCTCAGCCACTCGGCGCAGGAGCTCAAGCGCCTGCTCACGGCCGCCGACGCCTACTGGCGGGCGATCGACCTCGGCTACCTCGGCGAGAGCGCGCCCCTCGACGCGCCGGCGGGGCGGCGCGGCGGCCTCCTGCTGACCCTCGCCGGGCTCCTCGAGTTCCCCGCCGACCAGAACATGATCGACGCGCTCTGGGGGATGGCCCTCGAGATGCTCAACCTGCCGAAGATCTCGCGCTCGCTGGTCCGCCGCTGCATCAACGAGGAGGACCACGACGACGGCAACTACTACGGATCGCGCCGCGGCATCCGTGAGCTGATGGGCGCCGAGGGCGAGCCCGGCAAGCTCGAGAAGGCCGACCCGGTCGCCTACGCGGCGCTGACCTCGGACGACGCCAGCGTCGGCCGAGCCAAGCCGATCGACCTCGGCGGCGGCGAGGCGCCCGCGGAGGGCTAGCGCGGGTCATGACGACGCCTCTGTGCGACGCTGCGCGCGTCGACAGGGGCGCCGCCGTGTGGGCGGCGTCACTGCTGTTCACATCGCGGCGTGGAGGATCGAGGTGATGGCCGCCTTCGGACTCCTCGTCAGCGCGCTGGTCTTGGGGCCAGCCTCCGGCGCCGTCGAGGCCGGCGGACCCGAGGGGCAGGTCGCTGCGGAGTCGGCGAGTCCAAAGGGACAGGCTGAGCTGGCGGACGGCGAGCCGACGGACGGCGACCCCGAGCGACGCGCCGAGCGGCGCGATCCTGCGGCCGCGCTCGCGGCCGCCGTCGAGGGCGGCGGCGTGCCGGATGAGATCCTCGACGAGGACGACGAGGACGACGAGGCGACGGAGGAGGCCGACGATCCCCTAGAGGGCGTCGATCTCCGCGCCGTGCCCCGCCTCGACGCCCCGCGGACCCGCGCCGACGAGATCCGCGACTACTGGCGGCGCGGCTTCCACAGCGGCGTCGGCTCGTTCAACCTCGTCTACGGCGGACCTGTCCGAACATACACGTTCGCCGGATCGCCGCTGCGCTCGCGCTTCACCCTCGGGATGTCGCTCCGGGTGCTCTTCCACCCGCGCGTGCAGGTGAGCTTCACGATCCGCGGGCAGCGCTGGGAGACGCTCGGCCCGGGGCCGACGATGGGGGCCGGCGCGATCTTCATGGAGCTCGACTACGGCCTGCCGCTCCTCGCCCTGCCGACGGACTGGCGCGTCCGCCCGGAGCTCGTCGCCAGGATCGGCGGGGGCGCAGGAGCGGTCACCGCGAGCTTCGACGACGTGACCGGCGAGAACGTCGAGTTCAGCGACCTCGATCGCCTGACGGTGGGCCTGACCGCGGCCGCCGAGGCCCAGCTCGACGTCCGCGTCCACGACCTCGTCTACGTCCGGGCCTTCGGCGGCGTCAGCCGCAGCCTCTACAATTTCGGCGCCCTGAGCTTCGCCCGCGACCTCCAGTGGTTCGCGGGCGTCGGCGTCGGCTTCTACTAGCTCGCCGCGCCGGAGGCGGTCGGCAGGTGCTCGGCGAGGAAGGCCGAGGTCTGGGCCCAGGCCGCGTCGGCGGCGGCCTCGTTGTAGAACATCGGCGCCTTGTGGTTGTCGAAGGCGTGGCCGGCGTGCTCGATGTGGACGATGAAGCGGGGGTCGTCGGCGAGCTCGTCGCGGACGTCGGCGACGCCCTCGAAGGGGATGTAGGGGTCCTGGTCGCCGAAGATCAGCAGGGTGGGGCAGCGGATCTCGGGGACGAGGTCGAGCATCTGCGGGACGTTGGAGCCGTAGTAGCTGACGCAGCAGCGCGGGTCGCCGGCCGCGGCGACGCCGAAGGCCAGGGTGCCGCCGAGGCAGAAGCCGAGGACCCCCGGACGGTCGTCGACCTCGGGCACCTCGCCGAGGCGGCGGAGGGCGGCGACGCAGTCGCTGACGGCGTGCTGCGGGTCGAGCTGGCCGGCCTTCTCGATCGACGCCTGGATCCCCTCGGGGGTGTGCTCGGCGACGTAGTTCGGGTGGAAGCGCCAGAAGACGTCCGGGGCGCCGACGACGTAGCCAGCGGCGGCGAGGCGCTCGGCGACGTCGCGGATGTAGGGGCCGACGCCGAAGATCTCCTGGATGAGGAGGACGCCGGGGCCGCGGCCGCTCGGCGGCAGCCACAGGTGGAGGTCGAAGGAACCGGCGTCGACGGTGACTTGTTCGCGGCGCTGCTGGGTCATGCGGCGATGGTAGGTGGGGCGGCGCCGTCGCGTCGCCCGCGGGCGCCCGGGCCCGTGTGAGGTGGGTCGTGTGCCGGGTCGCGGGCGCCCCGAACCGCGGCTCGAACCACGGTTCGCGGCGAGGTGAACGGCGCTCCCGAGGCGCCGCGATCGCGGCCGGAGAGGGCGTCTGCGCGGCCCTGGGTCTCGTTGCGCGCGAGCGCGCGTGGTAGCGTGTCCGAATGCGACGAGACATGCCCCTGGTCCCCTGCCGCGCCCGCGCGCTCCCGATGGCGCTCGGCGTCGCGGCGCTGGTCTTTGCTTCGGCGTGCGGCGACGACACCGTGAGCTCGGCGTCGGACAGCGCGACGGGATCGACGAGCGCGGCGACCGACACCGAGACCGGGACGTCGACGACGACCGAGACCGGCACCGCGACCGCGTCGGGCACCGACAGCGCCGGCGCGTGCACGCCGGGGATGACCCAAGAGTGCACCTGCGAGTCGGGCATGGGCACCCAGGAGTGCGCCGCCGACGGCTCCGGTTGGGGCGCGTGCGAGTGCGTCGAGGCGGTCTGCGGCGACGGCGTGGTCGCCGGCGCCGAGGAGTGCGACGACGGGGCGAGCAACGCCGACGACGCGGGTTGCACGAGCGCCTGCAAGGTGGCGATCTGCGGCGACGGCCTCGTCCACGCCGGCGTCGAGGTCTGCGACGACGGCGTCAACGACGGCAGCTACAACGGCTGCGTCGACGGCTGCGGCGCCCGCGGGCCGTTCTGCGGCGACGGCGTGACCAACGGGCCCGAGGCCTGTGACGACGGCGACGACGTCCAGGGCAACGGCTGCAACATCGACTGCCGCGAGTCGGGCAGCGAGGTCTGGACCGAGAAGTACACCGGGCGCGACGCCGGCGACGCCCGGGCCCACGGGGTCGCGGTCGATCTCGACGGCAACGTGATCGTCGTCGGCGAGCAGTTCGTCGTCGGCGAGGGCGCCAACATGTGGATCGCCAAGTTCACAGCGGACGGCGAGCTCCTGTGGTCGCAGACGGTGATCGGCAACGGCAGCTTCGCCGACGTCGCCCGCGGCGTCGCGGTCGACTCCGACGGCAACTACGTCGTCGTCGGCGAGTTCGCGGTCGAGGGCGAGGACGGCAACTTCTGGGTCCGCAAGATGGACCCCGGCGGCGAGGAGATCTGGACCGACATCTACAACGGCCCGTCGAACCTCGGCGACAGCGCCAACGCGGTCGCGATCGACAGCTACGACGACATCTGGGTGGTCGGCGAGGAGTACAAGCTCATCGGCCTCAAGAACATCGTCGTCCGCAAGTACGGCGCCGACGGGACCCTGATCTGGGACGACGTCTACGATCACAAGGCCGGCAACGATCGGGCCCACGGCGTCGCCGTCCTCAGCGACGACACGGCGGTCGTCGCCGGCTCCGTGTACGAGCCGATCGGCCTCGCGGACCTCTGGGTCCGCCGCTACACCGCCTCGGGGACCGCGTACTGGACCAAGCAGTGGGACAACGCGGCGGGCAACGACATCGTCCGCGCCGTCGCCCGCGACGCCGACGACAACGTGATCCTCGTCGGCGAGGTCTACGAGCCGATCGGCCTGGCGAACATCTGGACGCGCAAGCTCACCGACAACGGCATCACGACGTGGACGCAGGTCTACGACTCGGCGGGCTCCGACAATGACATCGGCCGCGGCGCCGCGGTCGCGCCGGACGGCACGATCGTCATCGCCGGCCAGGAGTACACGGCCAACGACTTCGCCGCGGCCTGGGTGCGCAAGCTCGAGCCCGCCGCCGGTGACGCGATGTGGACGCACGTCCACGACGGCGACGGGGCCGGTCAGGACATCGCCCGCGCGGTGGCGATCGATCCGAACGACGGCTACATCTACGCGGCCGGCCAGGAGTACGAGGCCGGCCAGTTCGCGACCCTCTGGCTGCGCAAGCTGACCCCCTGAGCAGGGCCTTGAGGGCAGCCTGGGGGCGCGCGAGTCGTGGCCCCGCGCCTGGTTCGAGCGGGGCCGGCTTGAACCGCGCAGGGAGAGGACCGCCCGCGGCGTCGAGCGAGGCCGCAGCGAGCGCGAGGCTGGCTTGAGCCGCGTGCCTTGGCGGGCGCCGCTAGTCGGCGTGCAGGCCCGCGGCCTCGTCGCTGCCGGCCGGGACGGCGACGACCGCCGCGGCGCTCGGCTCAGCGTCGGCCGCGGGCGCCGGGGGGTCGGCGTCAGCGTCCGCCCCGTCGTCGTTGTCGTTCTCATCGGGGGCGCCGCCGGCGACCTGATCGATCGCCGAATAGAGCGCCGCGGTCGCGGCCGCGGTCGCGATCGCCGAGCTGCTCAGCGCCGGCGCCTTGCGCATGCTCCGGGTGTACCCGGTCAGCCCCCAGTCCTCGTTGAAGAAGAGCGTGGCGATCAGCACCCCCTCGCCGTCGGCGTCGGCGGAGGCGCGCGCGTGGAGGACGAGGGCGTGGTCGTCGCGCTCCGGCGTCGGATCCTCGGTGACCGCGATGTAGTCGTTCGTGCCGTCCTTGTCGGTGTCGACGGGGACGAACTTGCCTGGCGTCTTGTTGAGCATCGCCTCGAGCTTCGCGGGCGAGTTGAGGCGGTTGAACTGGACGAGCCACGAGACCAGCTCGAGCGCCTTGCCGCTGACCATGGCCTCGTCGGGGCCGGCCATCCCGGCCTGGCCGAATTCGCCGTCGTCGCCGCGCGACGCCGGGGTCCCGCAGGCGAGGAGCGGGGCGAGGAGGAGGACGAGAGATCGGTGGTTCGCGCGCACGGTGTCCTTGGTCGAGGGTCGATCGACCGAGCGATCCTAGGCGGAGGGGCTGCGCGCCGATAGGGGCTCGAGGCCCCACCTCCCGGGGGCGCCGGGCGGCGGTCGATCTGACGCCGGAACGCTGTCTCTTAGGTCATGTCGTGGGCGGCGGCGCGGCCGACCTCGCGGCTCGTGTGGTCTCGCGCCGCAGACGTCGGCCCGGAGCGCGCCAGGTCGTAGGGCCCGCGCAGGCGCTACGAGGCGGCGGCGACGTCGGTCTCGTCGGCGAGGCGGAAGAGGGCGCCGCGGAGGCGATCGAGCTTGTCGAGCATGCCGCGGTCGTTGCGGATCGAGGCGACGACCTCTGCTTCGGCGTGGGCGCAGAGGGCGTCGATCATCGGCTTGGCGAGGCCGATCGTCGCGCCGATCGCCTCGATCCGCGCGACCTCCTCCTCCGAGAGGCCGTCGCGGGCGGCGATCGCCGCGACCCCGCTGACGAGGTACATCGCCTTGGCGCTCCCGGCCGGGACGAGCTCGCGGACGTGCTCGTCGGTCGCCTCGCTGAGGTCGATCGCGAGGAGCTCGGCCTGGGCCTCCGGCGGCACGCGGTAGTGGCTGAGGAGCGCGCGCATCCCCGTCGACTCCGCGGCGGAGAGGCCGTCGGTCGCGGCGATGTGCTTGGCGACGAGGGCGAGG
>JAGQIT010000588.1 GCA_020431135.1 Myxococcales bacterium
GCCGGCGTTGTCGAGGATGAAGGGCTCGGCGCCGAAGGTCCCGCACGCCCGGGCGTCGCGGTGGAAGGCCCAGTGGATGTAGACCTTGCCGTTGCCGCTGAGGATCGACCGCGGCGGCGTCGGGAAGGGCCCCGCGGCGTAGACGATCTCGCGGGCGGCGGCGTCGAAGCCGGTGTTCCCCGAGAAGCGCACGGTCTTCACCGAGTCGATGCGGCCGTCGCCCAAGAGGATGATCTCGACGCGCGTCCACAGCTTGGCGTCGTTGAGCGGGTGGCTGCGCGACTTGGCGTCGAGCTGGTCGAGGAAGCCCCAGGCCCAGAGGTCGTGGATCGTCCGGTGGATCGTAGCGATGTAGCGGGCGAACGGGTGCTTGCGCGATCGCAGCGCCGTCTGGTTCCCCGGCCGGACCTCCGGCACCATGTTCTCGAGCGGCGACTGCCAGCGCTCGCGGGCCTCCTCCCAGACGCCCTTCTGCTTCGACTGGCGCTGCGAGATCAGGTCCTTCTGCGCGGCGACGTCCTTGCCGAACGCCGCGGTCAGGTCCTTCTGCGACAGGCGGAACTTGTTGGTCGCGTGCTTGGTCTTGTTGCGCGCGCGCTGCTCGTCGCGGGCGCTGACCGGCGCCTGCTCGGGGCGCTCGGAGTCGAGGGAGCCGTCGGCCGCCGCGTTGGCGAGCGCGTCCTGGCGGGTCATCGCCTCGGAGTGCTCGCGCTTCGGCAGGTCGCGCATCGACAGCAGGCTCTTCGGCTTCGGGTCCTCCTCCTGCTTGAGCTGCGGCTTGGGCTCGGGCTTGCTCTCCGGCGACAGGCGGTTGAGCTGGCTCTTCTGCTCCTGGAGCTCGGCGATCTTCTCCTCGCTCGCCGTGCCCTTCTCCGGCGACTCCGACGGCTCCTCCTGCGACGCCTTGGCCTCCTCGGCGTCCTCGATCAGGTTGCTGATCTTCGACCGCGTCTCCTCGAGGACGTCGCGGTTGATGTTCGACAGGTAGTGGGCGTCGTCGGGGGAGTGCTCCTCGTCGTGCTCGTCGAGCTGCTCGACCATCTTGAGCTGCTCTAAGGTGAAGTCGATCTTCTCCTTCTCCTGCTCGGGCTCGGGCTCGGGTTCGGGCTCGGGCTCGGGTTCGGGCTCCGGCTCCGGCAGCGGCTGCTCCTCGAGCTCCTCCTCCGGCTCCTTCTCCGGCTTCGGCTTCGGCTTCTCGATCGGCTCCGGCGGATCGGGCTCGAGCTCCTCCCAGTCGATCGGCTCCTCCTCCGGCGCGCGGATCTCCGGCTCGACGAGGGCGACCATCATCGCCTCGTCGTTGCACTCGGGGCCGAAGACGACGTCGCGGAGCTCGAGGAGGAGGCGGCCGCCCGTGAGCGGCGTCGTCGCCCGCTCGGGCACCGACGCGAGGTCGCCGAGGACGAAGGAGAGGACCGCGCCGTGGCGGCCGGTGACCACGAGGTCGGCGAGCTCCTTGTGGATGTCCCCGCAGTAACGCGCTCGATCGTTGAGCGCCGCGGTCGGCGGCAAGTCGCTTGGGTTCGCGCGCAGGAGCGCGACGCTGCTGACGACGACGCCGAGGTTGATCCCGAACGAGACCAGCAAGCAGGCGAGGATCACCCCCGCAGATGCCCGGCGGCGCTGCACCGGCTCACTGTAGCGGAAAGCGGGGGAGGGCGCGGCTCAGAGGCGCGCGAGGGGGCCGCGGGCGCTGTCGCGGCGCGGTGCGTCACAGCGGCGGCGGGCGCGTGGATCCCGGTAAGCGGCGCGTGAAGCGGGGCGCGCTCGCGCTGCGGGGCCGACCCCAGCGCGGTCTGCTAGTGGAGGCGGCGGTAGACGCCGATGACCTTGCCGAGGATGTCGATCGCCCGGAACTCGTCGCGGCTGACGTAGATCGGCCGCATCGCCTGGTTGGCCGGCTGCAGGCGCACGCGGTCGCCCTCGGGGTAGATGCGCTTCACGGTCGCCTCGCCGTCGATCATGACGACGACGATCTCGCCGCGCTCGGCCGTCGCCTGCTTGCGGACGAAGATGTAGTCGCCGTCGTAGATCCCGTCCTCGATCATGCTCTCGCCCTGGACGACGAGGCCGAAGACGTCGCGCCCGCTGGCGGCGCCGATGAAGAAGCGGTCGACGACGACCTTGTCGACGACGTTCTCGGAGGCGAGGATCGGCTGACCGGCGGCGACGCGGCCGAGGATCGGGACCTCCGCCTTCTTCGCCTGGGTCATCGCCACCGGACGCAGGGCCCGGCTCTTGAGCTCCTCGCGGACGAGGTAGCCCTTGCGCTCGAGCGCCTTGAGGTGGTCGTTGACCCCGTTGGTCGAGCGGATCCCCATGTGCTCGCCGATCTCGCGGAGGGTCGGCGGGTATCCGCGCTCATTGAGGCAGGCGGTGATGAAGTCGAGCGCCTGCTGCTGGCGGTTGGTCAGGGGCGGCTTGCCACTGCGCGGATCCGTAGGTGTTCGCGGTGAACGCGCCATTGTAGACACTGAACGGGTGTATACAAACATTCCGCTCAGGTCAAGCAAATGACAAATTTTCCCTGGGCAGGCGTTCACGATCGGTCGTCCGCGCGCCCTGAGAACCCGAAAATTTGGGCGTACTGCGGCGATCCGCGAGCCTCGTAGGCAGTGGTCGCTGCGTCGCGCGTCTTCGCTTGGCATCGTCATCTCGGCTCGGTGCGCCGACGCGCTGACGCGGGCGCGCGCAGGACCTGGAGGGGCGGGTAGGGCGTGGCGGAGGTGGATTGGCGACGTGAGGAGCGGCGGCGCGGCGATCGACGGGATCCCCAGCGGACGCTCCGTCTCCCCCGCGGGGTCGAGCGTCGCCGCGGCCCGCGACGGCGCGCGCGTGGGTTTCGTTGGCGCGAGGTGCCGACGCTGCTCCTCGCCCTCGGCCTCGGGCTGGCGGCCGCGGTCGCGCTCAGCGAGCCGCGGCCGGCGATCGCCTGGACGCCCTGGGTCGCCCAGATTCGGGCCGTGAGCGCCGACGAGGCGGCGGTCGCCTCGCTCCGCGCGGCCCGATCGCTGCGCGACGAGGCCGAGGCCCTGACGCCCGCGGAGGTCGCCCTCGACGAGCGCGCCCTCGAGCTGTGGCTGCCGCGTCTAGCGACGATCGACGGCCTGATCGACGATGCGACGACGCCAGAGCTCGTCCGCGTCGAGCTCGTCGCGGCTCGCCAGGCGCTGATCGACGTCGGCGTCGCCGGCGGGTCCTAGCGGCTCCCGACCGCTCGCTTTGGGCGCCGCGGCGAGTCGTCCAGGAGCGCCGCTTCGCCGCAGACCTCTGCGCGCGCCCTCGGATCCGCTCCTTTCCACCGCCGCAGGGTCCTCTTCTGGTAGCGTGAACGCGCGGAGGTGACATGACAGGAATACTGCGAATGAGAGGGTTCTCCCTCGGTGTTGTGTGTGTCGGCGCGCTGGTCGTCGGCTGCGGCGGAAAGTCGGACGCGAGCGCGACCGCGACCGCGGGCATGGAGAGCGAGAGCGGGACGACGGACGGCGGGTCGACGAGCACGGGGTCGACCTCCAACGCGACGTCCGAGACGACGACCAACGGCGGGTCGATGTCGGCCACCGGGACCTCATCGACGACCTCGGCCGCGACGACCGACGACGGGACGACCGGCTGCTCGTTCCTCAACTGCAACGACGGCGGCGGCGGCGGGAGCCAGTGCGATCCGATGGTCCAGGACTGCCCCGACGGCGAGAAGTGTACGGCGGTCTCGCCGATGGTGGGCGAGCCCTGGGGGATCAACGAGTGCGTCCCGGTCAACGGCGCGGGCGTCGTCGGCGATCCCTGCGACATCGAGGGCGGCAAGTACACCGGCCTCGACGACTGCGCCCTCGGCTACATCTGCCTGCTCACCGACGACGAGGGCATGGGCGGGACCTGCGTCGAGTTCTGCGACGCGAACATGAACTGCCCGAACAGCGGGGCGATGTGCGTGGTCTACAACGACGGCTCGCTGCCGATCTGCCTCGCCAACTGCGACCCGCTCCTCCAGGACTGCGCCGCCGATCAGGGCTGCTACCCGTCGGGCGGCGACACCTTCGTCTGCTTCAAGACCAGCGTCGACATCGGCGAGGGCGGCGTCGGCGACGGCTGCAACTACACCAACCAGTGCCAGCCCGGGCTCATGTGCCTGTCGCCGGACTCGGTCCCCGACTGCCTCGAGAACGGCTGCTGCTCGCCCTTCTGCTCGGTCATGGAGGGCAACGCGAACTGTCTCGACGGCCAGGAGTGCGTGGCCTACTTCGAGATGGGTCAGGCGCCGCCAGGCTACGAGGACGTCGGCGTCTGCGCGATCCCGATGTAGACGCGCGCACGTGGGCGCCGACGCGCGGCCGACGCGGCCGGCCCGGCGCCCGTGATCGCCGCTTTCGGGTGCTCCTCCTCGAGTGCTGCTACGCTCGACGCTATGCAGATCCTGATTCGCGCGATCATCACCGGCTTTGGCCTCAAGCTCGGGCAGGACATCTACCGCGTCGTCAACGACAAGCTCGGGATCTTCCCCGAGGAGGGGGGCAGCAAGCGCGACGAGGACGACGAGGACGGCGAGCTCGACGAGGCGCCGGTGATCACCTTCTACCTCCACGAGTGAGTGAGCGCGCGGGCGCCCGCGCCTGACGCAGCGAAGCGGCGGCGATCCGACCCTGCGGGGGGCGGTCGCCGCCGTCGTTCTCAGGCCTGTTCGCGCGGGCAGGTGCGCGCGCTCGAGGGCTCAGCGGGCGCGCTGAGGATCGTTGGTCTTGGGCGGAGCGGCGGGCTTGTCCGCTTCCTCATCCGCGGCGTCGATCAACGGATCGGCGGCGGCCGTCGCCCGCGGCTGGCTCACCTTGCTCTCACGCGTCGTGATCTGCGACTGGAGGCGGCCGTCGTCGTCGAGGCTGAAGGTGATCTCGGTCTTGATGTCGATCTTCAGCCCGGCGATCACCCGCTGGAGCATCTCGACCGAGTCCATGTTGTCGAGGAAGGAGCGGACCTCGTTGGCGAAGATCCGGACGAGCTCGCTCTTGGTCCCCTGGGCGAAGCCGGAGACGTAGTCGCGGCCCTTGCCGAGGGCGCCGTCGGGATCGAGGAGTCCGGTCAGCCCCTCGCTGAGCTTTCGGCGGAAGCTGTAGGACGAGGCGCGATCACCGGGGTCTTCTTGGTCCGGGCGGTCCGGCATGCTCTGCAAGGTACTCGGAGGCCGCGGACCACGCTAGGAAGGCGACGAAAAAGGCGGGCCTTCGGGGGGGCCCGCGGCCCGTATCACAGGCTGCGCGTGCGCTCGCAAGAGGTCGCCGTTGGCAGGCGTGTTGCGGGCGTCGGGGCGGCGATCGTGGGGGGGTCGCTGCGGACGCCGCGGAGATCCTACGGGCGCGGCTCGAGGGCCGCGTCGGTGTCGCGGAAATTGCGCGACGGTCCGTCGGGCGAAGTCCTCGGCGAACTCAGGCGCAGGGCCGAGATTCCAGCGTACAGACCTCTTCAAGCGCGCGAATTCTGGGCTTTCCCAGGATGGTTGGAATGTGATATCTGGCGCCTCGCGTTCCTCGGGTGACAGGCCGTCGCCCTCCCGAAGCGCTCTGGTCTTGTCCTACATTGTGCGACATTTTTCGGCTTCTGCCGCTTGCGTGATACGCCGCTCGTACTGAGCCAACCGACATCGACCGGAGCCCGCTCCCATGACCGCATACCTCGGAAACATCTGTGCAGCTCTCATCACCGTCGGCCTGCTGGTGGGCACCCTGCGATTCTCGCGGCGCCTCAGCTAGGCGTCACACTGAGCTGAGGCCGGCGCCGCTCCGAGGAGCGCTCCCTTGAGCGCCGCGGATCTCGAGGCGCCGGGGCTGGCGACGTCGCACGCCCTCTGGCGCCGCGCGGACGGCATAGGCGCCCTCAGCCTCCAGGACATCAACGAGATCCAGCTGCTCCTGCGCGGGCAGTCGGTGGTCGATTGGCACCGCCTCGCCTTCACCACGGAGGACGAGGTCCGCGGCCTCCTCGCGCTCAACTGCATCAACATCGACGATCCGCAGGACCGGGCGCGCCTCCAGGAGCTGCGCATCCAGGCCGCCCGCTACATCGCCGACGTCCTGAAGATCCGCCTCGACGAGCGCATCGCCGCCGAGGTCTCGTGGCTGCAGCTGCCGCTGATCGCCTCGGGCAAGAGCAGCGCGGCCCAGCGCCAGGCCTGCATGCTGCTCAAGGTGATGCACATCATCTACCACCTCGACGCCCGCGAGCTGCGGACGACGCTGGCGGTCAGCGACAACCAGATCTTCTCCCTCGTCGAGGAGAGCGTCACCCTGATGATCGACGCCCTGCGGACCGCCGGCGTGCCGATCGTCGAGTTCTCCTGGTCGCGCAAGACCAAGGAGTCGCTGATCACCAAGATGCTGGTGAAGCGGGAGACCAACGCCGCGCGGGTCTTCGACCGCCTGCGCTTCCGCCTGATCGTCCGCGAGCCGGGCGACCTCGTGCCGGCGCTGCACATCATGCTGCGCCGCTGCGTCCCCTTCAACTACGTCGTCCCCGGGCAGACGGTGAACACGCTGATCGACCTCGATCGCCTGACCTCGGGGGGGCAGGGCTTCAGCGACGACGGCGAGGTGGAGGAGGCCGCCGGCGCCGAGCAGAACCAGTTCTCGGGCGCGAGCTTCAAGATCCTCAACTTCGTCGCCGACCTCCCGGTCCGCGTCGGTGACCTCCTGTCGCCGGAGGAGCGCCTCGGCCAGGGGCGCGGAAACGTCGTGTTCGTTCTCGCCGAGTTCCAGGTGCTCGACCGGCGGACGGCCGAGGCCAACGAGCAGGGCGAGAACTCCCACGCCCAGTACAAGCTCCGCCAGCACCAGCACGTCCGCGTCCGTCTCCTCCGCGAGCCGCGGGGCGACCACCGCTGACGCGCCGTCAGGCGGCGGCCTGCGCTTGCCTGGGGTCCTCCTCCGGCGGTACCGTCGGCGGGTGAGCTGGGCCGCCGCTTTCTCCCTGGTCGTTGCTGTCGCCGCACCGGAGGTCGAGGGGCCCGTCGCGCCCGCGGAGGAGTCGACGATCTCGCTCGCCGCCGACGCCGAGGGCCCCGACGGCCCGGTCCCGGCGTGGGTGCTCTGGCGTGACTACGTCCGCGTCAAGCGGCCGAAGACCCGCGGCACCGGCCTGATGATCGCCGCCGGCGCGACCTACGGCGTCGGCATCCTCGCCCAGCTCGCCGACATCGCCTTCAACGACGGCCTCGGCAGCGGCTTCGTCGACCGCCTCTTCATCGGCCCGGCGATGATCCTCGCGCCGATCGGCGGCTACCTGCGCGGCCGCGACGACGCCTTCGTCGACGCCTCGCTCGGCCGGCGGCGCAAGGTCAAGGGGCTGATGGCCGCCGGCCTCACCCTCGCCGGGATCGGGGCGATCGCCGGCCTCGCCAACGAGGGCATGTGGTGGCAGTGCTGGATCTCGGGCGAGGGGCCCTACTACATCGAGCCGCCGCCGGACGTCTTCGTCCCGCAGACCGTCTGTCGCAGCGGCGTCGCCCGCCTCGCCCTCGACGCCTCCGCGCTCCTCGTCGGCGGCGGCCTGGCGATGGGGCTGTGGGGGCTCAAGTACCGCAAGGACTCGCGGTCGTACGAGCGCGCCGTGCTCGCCGTGGTCCCGCGCGTCCAGACGACGCAGGTCGGCCTCGGCATCGTGGGGAGCTTCTGATGGCGAAGGAGGGGCATCGGTGGAGGTCTGCGGGGGGCGTCGCCCTCATCGCCGGCGCGGCGCTGGTCGGCTCGCTCGCCTGCGCGGCCAAGGTGCAGGAGAGCGAGATGCGGGCGGTGTGGGTCCCGCGGGAGCTCTCGCACGGCTTGGTGATCGACGAGGAGTCGAGCGACGTCCACCGGCTCTACCGCCCGCGCGCGGCGGGAGAGGGGTCTCGCGGGGACCGGTCCGGTGTAGGTGCAGCGGCTCCTTCGGCGCAGAAGTGATCCGATCGGCCCCCTCGTGACGCTCACCCGGCGTGCGCAAGCGACGGACCGCTGGTATACTCGGCGCCCTGGGGGACGAGATGGAATCGGCGGCGAAGAAGCTGGATCAGCCTCGTCGGAGCGGTGACGGGGAGCCTGTGTGGTTCTCCGCGTTCATCTCGTCGATCGACACGAGCATCCACAACAACCTGGGCTCGTCGTCAGCCTTTGACGGGCTCCTCGCCCACAACCCCGAGTCGCTCGACCTTGACGCGCCGGCGACCTTCGTCCTGCCGCTCTCGGCCCGCAACGCGGAGGAGCTCGCCAACCTCGTCTGGTGGTGGTCGAACGTCCTCGAGGACACCTCGGTCTCGGTCGCCCGGAGCTGCGCGATCGCGGCGCTGCGCCGCCATCACGGCCACCGCGCGGCGGTCGTCGCCCAGAGCCGCGAGGGGATGATCAAGGGGCTGCGCTCGCTGGCGGAGGACAAGCTCGTGCTCTGGTGCGACCCCAAGGCGAGCGCCAGCTACGTCCGCCTCGGGGTGCTCCACGTCCGCGGCAAGTGGGTCGACTGGCGCAGCCTCTACGGCAGCGAGCGCGTCCGCCTGTTTACGGCGGAGTGAGCCGCGCACCTCGGGGCGAGGCCTCGCGGTGTGCGACGAGTCGCCGCGGCTCGGTCGGTTGCGAGCGTAGCGAGGCGCAGTGTTGTGCGTAGTATGCGCGCCATGTCTCGGTGCGGCCCGTGAGCACGGCGACAGATCGGCTCCGTACGGCGTTCAGAGCCAAGGCGCAGATTGTGCGGAGAGACGCGAGAGAACCAGGCTTGTGTATCGAACGATGAATCGCAGATTGATCTTATGACAAGCTCAGCGCGACTTCCGACGACCGTCTTGGCGAGCCTCATGACCCTGGTCAGCGCCTGCGCGGCAGGGGTCGATGAGAACTCCGGGGCGGCCTCCGCAGGCGACCGCGCCGACGGGGGCCTCGGGGACACGAACACGGACGACGAGGACGAGGACGCCGGCGACACCACCGGCGGTGAGGATCGCGATAGCGACGGTGAGTCCGGCGGCGACCCCGGTCCTATCCCGGACGAGCTCCTCCCCGAGACCTCCGGCGGCGAGGATCCCGACGATCGCCCGGACATCGACTTCGGGCCGCTGACGACCTGCGTCAAGCTCGCGGCGGCGCCCTGCCCGGGCGACGACGACAGCGGGCTCGTGCGCCACAAGGGGCTCTCGGCCTGGTCGCCCTGCCGCTTCGAGCTCGCCGACGCCGGCACCTGGGAGGAGCGCGACCTCCTCCTCGACGACCTCAGCGGCTCGCTCGTCGAGCTCCCGGTCGCCGACCTCGACTTCGATCGCCTCGGCACGGCCGCCGACGGAGGGGTCAGCAAGCTCGCCAAGCTCGAGAACTTCGCCCGCGCCTTCCGCTGGCAGGACGTCGACTTCAGCGACGGCCGGTGGATGCCGCAGGGGCTCAGCGGCACCTACGACGCCTACGAGTACGGGGCGATCGACGGGCGCTCGATGGTCGCTACGAGCTGGTACCACAAGGCGTCGGTGAGCGATCTCGGCCTGCCCAACGAGGTCGTGCGGGTGAGCTTCGCCGACGTCAGCAACCTCGCCAAGGGCGGCGACGTCCCCTACCGCCACGTCCTCCTCGTCGAGCCCTACGACGACGGCGGCTTCACCAACTTCAAGGCGCCGCAGCTCCACGCCGGCGGCATCGCCTGGGTCGGCCGCTACCTCTACGTCGCCGACACGGGCAAGGGCCTGCGGGTCTTCGACACCGCGCGGATGTTCGAGGTCACCGGCGACGCGCCCAAGTCCGTCGGCTACGACGCCGACACCGGGGACTTCAACGCCTACGGCTACAAGTACGTCCTCCCGCAGGTCGGCGCCTACAACTTCAGCGGCTCGAGCTGCTGGTCGCGGACCTCCTTCGTCGCCGTCGACAACACGAGCGAGCCGCCGTCGCTGGTCACCGGCGAGTTCCACGACAACGACATCGCCGGCAAGCTGATCCGCTGGCCGCTCGACGGCGACCGCCTCGAGTACGCCGACCCCGAGCTCGGCACGGTCCTCGCTACTGAGGCGTTCTTCGCCCAGGAGAGCGACATGCAGGGCGCGGTCTCGGTCGACGGCGAGTGGTGGCTGTCGTCGTCGGCGCAGAGCGGCGCCGACGGGGCGCTCTACCGGGTCGGCCACGGCCGCGACGCGGTCAGCCACGGCTGGGTCGTCGGCCCCGAGGACCTGATGTACGCCCGCCAAGAGGGGCTGCTGTGGTCGCTCAACGAGTTCGCCGGCAACCGCTACGTCTTCGCCGTCGACCTCGGCGCCTACGCCAAGCTCTAGCCGCCCGATCGCCGATTTCGAGCGGCCGCAGGCGATGCACTCGGGGCGCCCTTGTCAGGGGCGCCCCGAGCGTCTACACGGGATCGGTGCGCTACGAAGTGATCGTTCTCGATCGGTCCGGCTCGCAGTGGGAGCGCTGGCGCTCGAGCGTCGCCCTGACGCGGGCGCTGATCGGCGGCCTCGGCTACGACCGCAACCTCATGATCGGCCTCGTCGGCTTCAACGACGAGGTCCTCACCAAGTCGACCTACACCCGCGATCGCGAGCGCCTCTACGCGGCGATCGACGGGATGATCCCGATGGGCCTCACGTCGCTCTGGGACGCGCTGATGGTCGCGCTCGCCTACGAGAAGCCGCGGCCGGCGGCGATCTACGTGGTCAGCGACTTCCGCGACAACGCCAGCGAGCTCGCGGCGGAGCGGGTCCTCAGCCTCGCCCGCGAGCTCGGCGTCGAGCTCCACGCCGTCATCCCGCCGAACCTGCCTTGGCGGCCCGGCGCGCCGGCGGAGGCGATCGACGCCTTCATCCCGCCGCTGCGTCACCTGCCGATCCCGATCGACGAGCCCGGCGACGTGCCGGTCGAGGCCGGCGAGGCGATCGCCGCGCAGCTCGCCGGCGAGCGCATCTTCCGGCCGAAGCTGACGCTCGACAGCGTCGAGCGCGAGCTCATGCAGGTCGTCCTCCGCCAGGTCTAGCGGCGCGCGGCGGAGACCTCGCGTGCGCGCGGCGTCGGCTCAGAAGGCGACGTCGTGGCAGTCGCAGAGGTCGGGGTCGTCGCAGACCGCGGGCGCGTCGGCGGCGTCGGCCGAGACGTCGACGTCGAAGTAGCGGCTCGCCTCCTGGGTGTTGGCGTCGACGCGGGCCCAGATCTCCTGGCTGCTGTCGGCGCCGTTGGCGATCTCGTCCGCCTGCTCGTTGCTGAGGTAGGGCACGACCAGCGGCGCGACGCCCTCGAACTCGGTGCCGCCGAAGACGAGCGGCCCGGCGTTGATGTCGATCGGGTTGGTGTATTGGCAGAGCGCGGGATCAAACTTGGCGAAGACGTCGCTCGGGCAGCCGTTGCCGACGACGTCCTTGAAGAGGAGCACCGCGGTCGCCTCGCAGGCGCCGCCCGGGCAGCGGTAGGCGTGGCGGTAGGTGTAGGCGTTCGCGCTCAGGCACGGGTGGACGCAGGCCTCGAGGCGCACGGGGATCGGCTGGCCCGGCTTGACCTCCTTGGCGACGCAGGCGCGGCCGCGGAAGTAGGGGACGGTGGTCGGCCCGGGATCGCCGTCGGGATCGCCGGGGGCGGTGCAGTCGGGCGCGGTGTCGCAGGGCGCGGGCTCGGAGGTCGTCGACTCGCCGGTGGTCGGGTTCGCCGTCGTCGACGTCGCGGTGGTGGTCGTCGTCGT
>JAGQIT010000589.1 GCA_020431135.1 Myxococcales bacterium
GGCAACGTCTGGGAGTGGACCGACAGCGCCGAGGCCGGCCAGCGGATCCTCCGCGGAGGTGGCTGGATGGACAGCCTCCGCGATCAGCTGCGGGCCGACGCGCGGATCCTCGTGCTGCCGACGCTCGCCAGCCTGCAGTTCGGGATCCGCTGCGCCCGCGATCGTCGACCGCAGCCCGGCGACTGACCGCCAAACTATCGACATAGGAGATCGGGCCGCCGCCGCCTGGCCGAAGGTGCGCTGGGGGCCGCGGGCCCCGACTCCTTCAGAACACGGATCTCGCGGCGCTCGGCGCTGCTCCGCGCGCGCTCCTCCAGAGCCCCGCAGGCGCGAGCGAGCGCGGCGGTCGCGGGATTTGCCCTTGCGGCGGCGACCCGGCGGCGGCTATGCAATTCGCGCTGTGAAGCTCCTCGAGCGCGTCACCCTCGAGCACCGCGAGGGCTCCTCCGACAAGGTCTATATCGTCGAGCTCTGCCAGCTCAGCGCCCGCCGCTACGTCGTCAACTTCCAGTACGGGCGCCGCGGCAGCAGCCTCAAGAGCGGGACCAAGACGGCGACGCCCGTCCGCGAGAGCGCCGCGCGATCGATCTTCCGCCGCCTCGTCGACGAGAAGCGGCGCAAGGGCTACACGGACGTCGGGAGCGCGGGCGCCAGCGCCTCGTCGGGCCGCTCCGCGGGCGCCTCCGCCTCCTTCGCCAGCCGCGAAGAGGCGCTCCTCGCCCGCCTCAACAGCCGCACCCGCGCGACGCTCCTCGCCCGCACGGTCTGGCGGATCGGCGAGCTCAAGATCGAGGCCGCCGTCCCGTCGCTGGTCGGCCTCCTCGGCTCCGGCTCCGAGCTCCTCGACTACACGATCACCTGGGCCCTCGCCCGCTGCGGCGACGCCTCGACCTTCAACCTCCTCCTCGACAAGCACGGCCTGACCGCGTCGATCCTCGACGGCGAGCTGCGGCCGGCGCTGAACAAGATCTTCCCGCGGGCCCAGGGCTCGCGGATGAACGCCCGCGTCGCCCTCGAGGCGCTGCGGGCCTGGGGCGGGGCGCTCGCGGCTAAGGTCGCCGAGTACGCCTACGGCCGCCTGCCGCCGCATCTCCAGCGCCTCGCCGACAGCGGGCCGCCCGCGGACTTCACCGCGGCGCTCCGCGAGCACCTCGAGGCCGACACCGCCCAGGCCTACAAGACCCTCGAGCACGTCTACCTCCTCGACACGCCGAACGTCCGCCCCGGGCTCATCGCGGCGATCAAGGCTATTCCGCTGCGTCCGCCGGCCTTCCGAACGGTGCGCCACCTCTTTAAGCTCGCCGAGCTCCGGGTCGACGGCGAGCTCTTCGGGATCCTCGCCCACCGCTTCGCCACCGCGCCGGCGATGTTCCGCTTCCCGCGCTGGGGCGACCGCGTCTACCTCGGGCGCAGCTACATGCGCGCGCGCGCCGAGCTGCAGAAGGGCGACTCGCGCCTCGCCTACTCGTCGAAGACCCGCGCCTACCTCCGACGCCGGGTCTGGCGGACGCTGCTGCGCCTCGGCGAGGCCGAGGATCCGGACTACATCCGCCTCGCCGTCGGCTGCCTCCTGCCCTTCACCGACGGCGACGCCAAGGCCGTCCAGTCGCGCTCCTTCTACAACTACCGCAGCCGCGCGCGGTCGACGACCTACTGGGACGCCTACGCCGGCTACCAGGTCTTCAACCAGCTCCTCTACCGCAACTCGCCGCGCTACGAGCTGCGCCCCGGGACCGTCGCCTGGCGCTGTCGGACCGGCTACAAGCCCGGCGATCCGCCGCCGCCGGTCCGCGAGGAGGCGTTCCCCAAGCTCTGGGATCAGCTCCCCGTCGGCCTCGTCCACCTCCTCGCCGAGAGCGGCTGCGGCCGCGTCCACGAGTTCGCGGTCAAGGCGCTGCGCAGCAACCAAGCGGCCGTCGACGCCCTCGACGTCGACATCCTGATCACGCTCCTAGGCCGCCCCTACGAGGTCACCGCGGCCTTCGCCTTCGACGCCGCCAAGGCGCGCTACATGCCGCAGGCGCCGGATCTCCGCCTCCTCGCGGCGCTCGCCGACGCCGCCTACGAGCCGGCGCGCACCCAGGCCTTCGAGTGGATCGACGGCGCCCGCCTGCGGGTGATGCACGACGCGGCGCTGATCAGCGGCCTCCTCGTCGCCCGCCACGCCGAGACCCGCGCCTTCGGCCGCCGCTTCCTCGAGAGCACCCGCCTGAGCGATCGCGTCGCCGAGGAGGTGATCGCCCGGACCCTCGCCGACATCCTGTCCCGTGGGACAGGCATCGACGCGGGGCTGCTGATCGTCGAGGCCGGCGACGCCCTCCTCGCCGGCCTCGCGCGGCCGCTGAGCCGCATCGGCCTCGACGTCCTCCAGGACCTCGTCGACCACCCGGGGGAGGCCCAGCAGGCGCTCGGCGGGCGGATCCTCCTCGCCCACTCGAAGCGCGCCGACGACCTCCCGCAGGAGCTGATCGGCGCCCTCCTGCGCTCGCGCTTCGCCCCCGTCCGTGGGCTCGGCGCCCGCCTCCTCGGCGAGCTCTCGGAGGCCGCCCTGAGCCAGCGCGAGGCGCTCCTCGTCGACCTGATCCTGTCGCGCTACACCGACCTGCGCGACTCGATTCGGCCGGTGATCCAGCGCCTCGCCAGCGCCGACCCGAGCTTCGCCGCCGACCTCAGCCGCCTGCTGATCGCCCGCCTCCTCGGCCCCGAGAGCTACGAGGGCCTGCACTCGCACATCCTCCGGGTGCTCCGCGGCGAGCTGATGCCGACCCTCAAGGCGGTGCCCAAGGACGTCGTCCTCCGCCTCCTGCGCGCCAAGGCCCCGCAGGCCCAGGAGCTCGGCGGCCTCCTCCTCGGCGAGAACGTCGACCCCGCCGAGCTCGCCGTCGCCGAGGTCGCGCGCCTCGCTAGCCACGAGATCCTCGCGGTGCGCGAGGCCGCGTGGAAGTTCTTCCGCAAGAACGTCGACCGGATCCGCGCCGAGCTCGGCCAGGCCCTGCGGATCGTCGACGCGCCGTGGCAGGACTCGCGCGAGTTCGCCTTCGACTACTTCCGCAGCAACTTCACCGGCGACGACCTCACCCCCGACGTCCTCGTCGGCCTCTGCGACTCGGTGCGCCCCGACGTCCAGCGCTTCGGCCAGGAGATGATCACCCGCTTCTTCCACGAGGCGCAGGGCTACGACTACCTCCTGCGTCTGAGCCAGCACCCGTCGGCGGACCTCCAGCTCTTCGCCAGCAACTTCCTCGAGGGCTACGCCGCCGGCTCGCAGGAGCGCCTCGTCGGCCTCAAACCCTACTTCCTCGGCGTCCTCTCGCGGGTCAACCAAGGGCGCGTCGCCAAGGACCGGGTCTACGCCTTCCTCGCCGCCGAGGCGCTCGCCCGCCGCGACGCCGCGGAGTTCATCGCTGAGCTGCTGATCCGCCTGTCGCTGACGATCGCCATCGGCGACCGCGCGACCTGCGTCGCCGCGCTCCTCGAGATCCACCGCGCCTACCCCGACCTCGAGGTCCCGCTCGCGGTCCACCGCGCGCCGCTGCGCAGCCGCCGTCAGGAGGTCCGCGATGGAGTTTAACTACCGCTTCCACGGGAGCTCCGCGGTCGACTCGAGCGCCGGGTCGACGGCGATGTCCTTCGCCCCCGACACCCTGCGCGAGCCGACGTACTTCACCGGCGAGCTGCGCAAGGGGCTCGAGTTCCGCGAGGCGATCTCGGCGCTCCACGACGTCGTCGTCTCCGACCTGCGCTTCAAGCCCAAGGACCGCAGCGAGTACATGGCCTGGCTCGCGCAGCAGGAGCAGATCAACTGGCAGCAGGTCGCCAGCCAGCGCAAGGACACGCGGGCGCAGATCGAGGCGCTGCAGGGCGAGCTCGACCAGCTGGGCCGGCGCTCGGCCCAGCGGATGCGCGACTTCTACGGCGCCCGCCAGCGCTACTTCGACTTCCTCTACAAGAAGGACCGCGACGCCTGGTTCGTCCTCGACCCGGTGATCACGGTCCACCCGGACCAGGTCTTCTTCGAGTGTTTTTCGGAGGACGAGTCGAGCTACGGCTGCCTGAGCTGCGCCTACGACGTCTTCCAGAACATCGGCGAGTTCGCCTGCGGGACCACGAACATCGACTACTCGGCGGCGCTCTACGACGAGTTCCAGAAGATCCGCCGCTACAAGACGACGTCGCTGATGGTCGACCCCTCGGGCTTCGAGGTCCAGACCCACCAAGACGACACCTTCCGCGAGGAGAAGATCGACCTCCCGGACTCGTGGGTCCGCGGCTTCCTCCAGGTCTCGTCGGCCATGACCCTGCCGACGATCTCCTTCGACCTCCAGCCGATGGACGTCCACAACCTCTGCTTCGTCCTCCGGCGCCACCGCGAGAAGGTCGGGCCGCGGAGCATGCGCTACATCCTCAAGCCGGGGCAGCCGGTGAAGATCGTCTTCGAGCCCTGGGAGATCGTCGTCGAGTGCCCGCGCTCGCCCTATCTCGGCGCCGACGAGCACGAGATCCGCGTCTGGGGCCGCCGCCGGATCCACATCCTCGAGCGCCTGATCCAGGTCGCGCGCAAGTTCACGGTCCACCTCCTCGGCCGCGGCATGCCGTCGTTCTACGTCGCTGACCTCGGGGACATGTTCTTCACCCTCGGCCTCAGCGGCTGGACGGCGAACGACTGGTCGTCGGCCGGCAACTTCGACCTCATGGCGCCGCGCGCCGAGGTCGACGACCTGACCAAGCGGCGGATCTTCAGCGGCCTGCGCGAGACGTGGTTCTCGACGCCCGAGCGCCTGTCGTCGCGGATCGGCGTCGACCGCCGCCAGGTCCTCGGCGCGCTGGCGGCCTACACCCAGGCGGGGCGGGTGATCTACGACCTCGCCAAGGGGGTCTACCGCGTCCGCGAGCTCAGCCGCGAGCCGCTGCCGATGACCAAGCTGCGCTTCGCCAACGAGCGCGAGGAGGCGGCGAACCGCCTCGTCGACGGCGGCGCGGTCAAGGTCCGCGGCGCCGACCGACGCAGCGACGGCACCCTCAGCCTGCGCGGCGAGGTCAAGGACGGCGGCCGCCGCAACACCCCGTCGCTCGTCATCGACCGCGACGAGCGGATGATCGAGGCGAACTGCTCGTGCTCGTTCTTCTTCCAAAACAAGCTGCACAAGGGGCCCTGCGAACATATACTCGCCCTGCGGATCGCCCACCGGCGGCGCGCGTCTTAGGGCCCTCAAGGGAACTCCACCGGAGGTCAACGCACACAGCATCGATTTTCGTCATGGCAGCGGCGCGAGGTGACCAGGCCTTGCAACCCGGGCGGCGGATCGCCGTCCATGCCGCATGACAATGCACGCATCACTGGTCTGCTCGTTACTTTGCGGTACCTCGGGGTAGTGTCGCTATTCCTGTAGGGATTCCGTGAACCGAATGAGCGACACTACCCCGGGTACCGCTTGAGTTGATCAGCCCAGTCCTGGGGAGCCTTCGAAGGCGCCGAGCGTCGCTGCCATGACACCCCTCTCCCCTCGCCCCTAGACCGCGCGCCCCGATCCATGAGTGCCAAACCAAACCGGCGGCAGGAGCTCTACGACCGCATCCGCAACTCGTCGAAGGACGAGGTGATCCTCGAGGAGATGATCCGCCTCGGCTTCTGGCCGCGCGCCGGCGAGATCCCCGCGGATCCGGGCGACGAGATCCGCCGCCGCGGCGAACTCCAGCGCCAGCTCGACGAGCTCCGGCGCAAGGCGTCGCGGCTCTACAACGAGGCGTCGCTGATCCGCGAGGCCCGCAAGCAGCGGCTCGCCGACGCGCGACGCAAGAAGCAGGAGACCCGCGAGCGCCGCGAGCGTGAGCGCCAGGAGCGGGCCGCGGCCTGGGCGGCGCGCAAGCAGCACGAGGTCGTCTACCTCGGCGAGGGGGTCTCATCCGGCCTCGCCGAGCACACGAGCGACGTCGGGCGCCTGCAGGCCGCGGGCCTCCCGCTCTTCGCCGATCCCGGCGCCCTCGCCCAGGCGATGGGCGTGCCGCTCGGCGAGCTCCGCTTCCTCGCCTTCCACCGCCGGGTCGCCACCCTCACCCACTACCGCCGCTTCCAGATCGCCAAGAAGAGCGGCGGCACCCGCCTGATCTCGGCGCCGATGCCCCGCCTCAAGCGCGCCCAGGCCTGGGTGCTGCGCAACGTCCTCGACAAGGTCGCGCTCCACGAGGCGGCCCACGGCTTCCGCGGCGGCCGGTCGATCGTCTCGAACGCCGCGCCGCACGTCGGCGCCGACGTGGTGATCAACCTCGACGTCGAGAACTTCTTCCCGACGATCACGCTGCCGCGGGTCAAGGGGGTCTTCCGGGCGCTCGGCTACTCCGAGGCGATCGCGACGATCCTCGCGCTGCTGTGCACGGAGCCCGAGACCACCGAGGTCGAGCTCGACGGCCGCACCTACTACGTCGGCCTCGGCGACCGCGTCCTCCCGCAGGGGTCGCCGGCGAGCCCGGCGGTCACCAACGCCCTCTGCCGCCGCCTCGATCGCCGCCTCGACGGCCTCGCCGAGCAGCTCGGCTTCGAGTACACGCGCTACGCCGACGACCTGACCTTCTCGCGCCGCGGCGACATCCGCTCGACGGAGGTCGGCGAGCTCCTCGGCAAGGCGGCCGACATCGTCCGTCACGAGGGCTTCCGCGTCCACCCGGACAAGACCCGGGTGATGCGCCGCGGCCGGCAGATGGAGGTCACGGGCGTCGTCGTCAACGACAAGCTCAGCGTCGATCGCAAGACGCTGCGGCGCTTCCGGGCGGCGCTCTTTCAGGTCGAGAAGGACGGCCCCGCCGGCAAGCGCTGGGGCGACGGACCGCGCCTCCTGGCGTCGATGCACGGCTACGCGTCCTTCGTCACCATGGTCGATCGGGCGCGCGGGGAGCCGCTGCTGCGCCGAGTCCAGGCGCTGATCGAGCGCTACGGTGTCGGGGCGAGCAACGCCAGCGCGGCGCCCGGCGAGGGCAAGGCCGCCGCGCCGACAGCGACCGGTGAGGCTCCGAGCGCGGCGCAGACCGACGCTCCTGAGCCCGAGCCGACCCCGCCCGCGCCGCAGCCGAAGAAGAAGAAGTGGCGCCTGTGGTGACGCGCGCCCTCGCGGCGCCGTAGCCACGCGAGACCCGGTCAACGCTCAGCGATCGAGCAGCGCCGACGCCGAGCGCTGCGCCCGTCGGAGCACGCCGGGCTCGCGCCACTGGGGATCGAGCGACGGGTTCGGCAGCGACATCGCCTCGCCGTCGTGGTGACAGCGGAGGCACGGGAGCTCGGCGAGCGCAGCCGGGGGATCGAACTCCGCGAAGGGCTCGTCGGCCCCGCGCGCAGGGAGCTGGGCGACCGCCGCGACGGGGCGCAGCGCAGGTGCGCCGTCGGGCCCGAGCTCGCTCTCGCGGACCTCCGCGCCGACGACCTCCTTGTTGGCGATGCGGAGGAGCTCGACCTCGCCGATGACCGG
>JAGQIT010000590.1 GCA_020431135.1 Myxococcales bacterium
GCGCCGCGGCGGCGCCGAGGTCGAGGCGGAGGTTGAGGTAGGGGCCGGTCGGCTTGACCTCGGCGATCGGCGCGGCCTCGCCGCTAGCGAGCTTGGGCGCGAGCGCCTCCTCGATCGCCTTGGCGATCATCGGCGGCCCCTTGCGGAAGGCCTTGGCGAGCTTGAAGCAGGGGAAGGCGAGGTCGCCGAGGGCGGGGTTGGGCGGCGCGGCGAGGAGGTCGGCGATCTCGTCGGCGGCGAGCGGCGGCCGCTCGGGATCCGGGGCGAGGCCGGCGATGATCGGCGCGAGCTGGGCGGCGACGGCCCGGGCGATGGAGGGGGCTTGCGTGGCGGCGGCCATGGGCGCCTGAAGGGTACGCATCCGCCCGGATGGCCGCAATCGCCCGGAGGGCCGCGGCGACGCGAGAATTGCCGCGCGAGCGCGTCCTGGAATGCGGAAGGGCTGCCTGTGGCGATGGCGGACGCGCTCGGCAGCGGCGGCGGCCTGTGCTACTCCATGGCCACCCCGCGCGCGCGTCATGGGCAACACCTACGCCATCATCGCCTTCGCCCTCCTGTGGATCTTCCTCGGGGGCTTCTTCTTCGTGGTCTTTCGGACGCTGCTGAGCCGCGGCCGCAACACCAAGGGGAGCGACGGCGAGGACCGCTGGGAGCACGGCCTCTAGCCGTCGCTCGCCTGCCTGTCTGTGTGGCGCGCCGCGAGCGAGGTCGAAGAAGGAGCGAGAGATGGCCAAGCGCGTCGCCGATCCGCAGCAGCTCAACCGCATGTGGGAGATGCTCAAGAACAAGCCGCTGGGCAAGCGGATCTTCTCGCGGGCCGTCGGCACGGCGGCCCCCTACACCGGGTCGATCGGCGCGCTCGTCGACGAGTTCCGCCCCGGCTACGCCCGCGTCCACCTGCGCGATCGCAAGCGCGTGCGCAACCACCTCAACTCGATCCACGCCGTCGCGCTGGTAAACCTCGGCGAGGTGACGACCGGCCTGGCGATGATGAGCCTGGTGCCCAAGGGCGGCCGCGGGATCGTCACGGGCCTGAGCATGGAGTACAAGAAGAAGTCGCGCGGGACGATCACCTGCGAGTCGCAGGCGACGCTCCCCGAGGGCCAGGGTCAGGTCGACGCCGAGGTCGTCGGGACGCTCCGCGACGAGGCCGGCGACGTGGTCGCGATCGCCCGCGCGCAGTGGCGCCTCGACCTCCCCGGGTGAGCCCGCTTCGGCGCCGCCGCGATGACGGCCGCGCCGGTCGGGCGAGTGCACGCAGGCCCGCGTCGCGGCGCTGCGGCAGGCGGACGCCGGCCCGGCCTTCGCGGTAAGCTCGCGCCGATGTCCAGCTCGGGATCCGCCTCTCACTCCGCGATCATCGTCACGCCGCCGACCGACGGCTTCGATCGGGCGGGGATCCGCACCCTCGTCCGCGACGCCGGCCTGGCGACGGCGCTGCACAAGCTGGCGCGCGCGCCCTTCGGCCACACCGTCCTGACCCTGCGGGCGCTCGACGCGATGACGACGGCCGGCGACCTCGCGCTCCAGGCCGGCGAGGCGCTGCACGCCGCGCTCCTCGAGGACATCGCGCGCACCGGCACGCTGGCGATCCCTGAGCCGACCGCCGACCAGCGCCTCTTCATCGGCGCGTTCACGGTGACGGTGCTCTGCGACTCTCTGATCCCGGAGCTCGCCGCCCTCGCGCCGACGCCCCAGCTCAAGTCGGACCTCGAGCTCGACGGCATCGACGGGCTCCTGCAGCAGCCGCCGCGCCAGGTGGTCGAGCGCCTCGCGGCGATGTCCGGGCGCTACCTCGAGATCCAGGCCCAGCGCCAGGGCAGCGGGATGAACACCGTCGACGAGCGGACGATCTTCCTGGTGATGACGCTGAACGCGTTCTTCGCCCAGCTCCGCGGGGCTGTCGAGCGCCTCACCCACATCGGCCGCCTGCGCCCCTTCGGCATCGCCCTGGCCCAGCGCAAGGTGGTGATCGGCGAGCTGCGCTACCACGGCTTCCAGGCCCGCGCGGCGACCGAGCCGGTGTCGGACCTCAAGCCGGTGAAGGTGACGGACATCGTCGGCAACAAGGAGTACATCGACGCCGGGCTCCGCCTCGCCCGTGACGTCGCCGCCTACGACCTCGAGAACCACCGCTCGCCGAAGCGGATCAACCCGGTGCTCTTCGGCCTCGGGCGCCCGGGCTGCGGCAAGACGATCACGGCCCACGCGATCGGCAACTACTTCCTCGACTACTGCCAGGAGCGCGACGTGCCGGCGCGTTTTAAGGTGATCCGGCGGACGGACTGGGCGAGTTCGTACCAGAACGCGAGCGCGGCGGCGCTGATCAAGATCTTCAAGGAGGAGGTCTACGGCTTCGACGGGGTCTGCGGCGTCTACTGGCCGGACATCGACACGGCGTTCGCGTCACGCGGCTCGGGGAACCTGCGCATCGAGGAGAAGAACAACCTCGGCGCGGTCTTCGGGATCTTCGACGGGACGCTGCTGCCGAAGGACGGCAAGTGGTTCATGATGTGCGACGCCAATTACATGCAGATGGACGAGGCGACGCGCTCGCGGATCGCCCAGAACCCCTTCACGGTGAAGGGGCCGACGTCGCCGGCCGACTACGTGAAGCTGCTCCGCGACATCCTCCTCGGCGACGTCCGGCCCTTCATCAGCGCCGAGGACGAGGCGGGCTGGCATCGGATCGGCGAGGCGCTGGTGAAGGCGGACCTCAGCGGCCGCTCGGTCGAGTCGATCGCCGGCAACATCCGCTCGTACGTCCAGGACTTCGAGTACCCGGACGACTACTTCAAGGCGAGCTACGACGAGCGGGCGAAGATCATCGAGGAGCTGTCGAAGCGCGTGAGCATCGACGACGTGCTCGGGCGGGTCGACTCCTACGTCCGCTTCGGGCGCGAGGCCGAGGAGCGCGAGGCGAAGGAGCGCTTCGACAACGAGGTCGCGGCGATGGTCGAGCAGCTCAACGCCGGGCGCGAGGCGACGCGGCGGGCCGCCGAGGCGGTCGCCGGCGAGATCGAGGCCGAGGCCTAGGCCTCGTTCGGGCGCCCCTGGGTGCCGGCCCCCGATCGCCGGTCATGTCGGGTCGTCGGCGGCTGTGCGGGGCGTCGCGCGGCCTGATAGCATCCGCAGACCAGGGATGGCAGCGATGAACGATCAGATCGATCTCTTCGGAGGCAGCGGCGTCGGCGACGACGACGCGGGTGACGCCGCGGAGGCGACGACGGAGGCGTCGACGCGGGCGGCGAAGGTGGCGGCGACGCGGACGGCCGCGCGGGCCCCTGAGCTGCCGGGCGCGGCTGCGGCCGCGGACGAAGCGGAGACGCTGCTGGTGATCGACGGGACGGCGCTGCTCTTCCGCGTCTACTACGGGATGCCGAGCCGGCAGGCGCCGAACGGCGTCGAGATCGGCGCGGTGATGGGCGTCTGCCACCAGCTCCTGGGGATCTGTCGCCGGCGGCCGGAGGCCCACGTCGTCGTGGTCTACGACGCCGGGCAGGAGACCTTCCGCAACCGCATCGACCCGCGCTACAAGGCGAACCGCGGCGACCCGCCGGACGACCTCGTGCCGCAGTTCGACCTGGTGAAGGCCGCGAGCGCGGCGCTCGGCTTCCCGTCGCTGGCGCTCGTCGACTACGAGGCCGACGACCTGATGGCGACGCTGGCGGCGAAGGCCCGGGTCGCCGGGATGGGGGCGCGCCTCGTCGCGGTCGACAAGGACCTCCTCCAGTCGGTGAAGGAGGACGCGCCGAAGGTCGACGTCTGCGACCCGAAGACCGACGCGATCACCGACGCGGCCGGCGTCCGCGAGCGCCTCGGGGTCCGCCCCGATCAGGTCGTCGACTTCATGGCGATGACCGGCGACAGCACCGACAACATCC
>JAGQIT010000591.1 GCA_020431135.1 Myxococcales bacterium
CGGCGCTCGTCGACCTCGCCGCGCGCAGCGGCTGGCCGCTGATCGCCGATCTCCTCGCGCCCTGCCGGCCGAGCGCGATCCAGGTCGGCGACGCGCTCGCCCGCGTCGACGGGGCCGAGGTCGCTGACGCGATCCTGTGGTTCGGCGACGCCCCGGTGTCGGCGCCGCTGCTCCGCTGGATCGGCCGCTGCGCCGGACCTGTCGTTCAGGTCAGCCCGGGCGGCGCCTGGCGTGACCCGAGCTTCAGGGTCGACCTGATGATCGACGCCGCCGCGGCAGAGCTCGCGGCCGCGCTCGAGCTGCCGTCGGTGCCGCTCGCCTGGCGCCGGCGGATCGAGGACGTCGCGGCCGCGGCCGAGGTGGCGCTCGCCGGCTCGGCAAGAGGGCGCGCCGCCTTCAACTGGGAGGGCCCGGCGCTGGGGGCCGCGCTCGCGGCCTGGCCCGGCGCGGTCGTCCACGTCGCCAGCTCGACGTCGGTCCGCGACCTCGACGCCTTCGGCCGCCTGCGCCCCGGGCAGCGGGCGCTGTGCAACCGCGGCCTCAACGGCATCGACGGGACGATCGCGACGGCGGCGGGCGAGGCCGCGGCGGTCGGCGAGCCGCTCCTCGTCATCGTCGGCGACCTCGCGCTCGCCCACGATCTCGGCGCCCTGGTCCACGCGCCGACGACCGGCCTGGTGATCCTCGCGGTCGACAACGGCGGCGGGCAGATCTTCCGCCAGCTCCCGCTGCGCGACCTCCCGGCCTTCGACGAGCTCTTCGTCACGCCGACGCCGCTCGACCTCGCCGCGGTCGCGGCGGCGACCGGCTGGAGCTACGTCGCCGTCGATCCGGGCGACGGCCTGCGCCTCGCCGAGGCCCTGGCGACCGGCTACGAGTGCGGGCGGACGATCATCGGCCTGCGCTTCGATCCCGAGGTCGCGGCGCAGGCCCGCGGCGAATTCTGGGGGGCGTGGCGCTCGCAGGGCGCTCGCGCGGCGTCCCCCGAGCGTGCGACGATGACGACGACGACGAGGCGAGCATGAGCGACGCGAGACCTTCGACGCTGGCGATCTGGTGGCAGGCGATCCGCCCGCGGACCCTCTCCGCCGGGATCGCTCCGGTGCTCGTCGGCACGGCCCTCGCCGCGGCCGACGGCGCGGCGCACCTCGTCGCCGCGGCCTTCGCCCTCGCCGGCGCGCTCGCCCTCCAGATCGGCACCAACCTCCACAACGACTACGAGGACTTCGTCCGCGGCGCCGACGGGCCCGACCGCGTCGGCCCCAAGCGGGCGACCGCCGAGGGCTGGCTTCTACCGGAGACGGTCAAGCGGGCGGCGCTCGCCGTCTTCGCCAGCGCCGTGGTGATCGGCCTCTACCTCGTCGTCCGCGGCGGCTGGCCGGTCGTCGCCCTCGGCCTCGCCAGCGTCGCCGCCGGCTACAGCTACACCGGCGGCCCGAAGCCGCTCGCCTACGTCGGCCTCGGCGACCTCTTCGTCCTGATCTTCTTCGGCTTCGCGGCGGTGGTCGGGACCTACTACGTCCAGGCGCTGACGACCTGCCCGGCGGCGTGGTGGCTCGGCCTCGGCGTCGGCGCGCTGTCGATGGCGATCCTCGCGGTCAACAACCTCCGCGACGTCGTCACCGACGCGGCGGCGGGCAAGCGCAC
>JAGQIT010000592.1 GCA_020431135.1 Myxococcales bacterium
ACGAGGCCGACGAGGCCGCCGCTGGCGTCGAGGACCGGCAGGCGGCGGACGCCGTGGACGCGCATCAGGCGGAGCGCCTCGGCGACGGCGGCGTCCTCGGACACCGAGACGACGGCGCGGGTCAGGAGGTCGCCGACGAGGAGGCGCGTGAGGTCGGCGGCGTCCTGGGCGAGGGCGGAGACGACCAGGTCGCGGTCGGTGAGGAGGCCGATCGGCGCGCGCGCGTCGACGCTTGCGTCGACGACGACGAGGTCGCCGACGTGGCGCTCGCGCATCACCTTCGCCGCGCCGATCACCCCCTCGGCGCGATCGATGTAGATCACCTCGCGGTTGCACATGTCGCCGACCTTCATCGCTCGCCAGGATACCAGGGGCGCGGTCGACGTCGGCGCTCGGCTTTCGCTCGACGTCGCCGCAGGGGAGCAAAGCTTGCGCCTCGGGCCTCAGCGCCCCGCGCTACGGTAGCGACAGTGGAACGCTGATGCGCTTCGAGACCTACGCTTCGTTCGCCAACGCCTTCGTCGCGGAGTACGCCGCGGAGATCGGCGTCGGCGATGACCTCCGCCTAGCGACGCGGACCCTGCGGGCGCTCGTCGAGGGCCTGCGCGCCGGGCTCAGCCGGCGGGCCTCGGCGCGCCTGCTGCGTGAGCTGCCGCTGATGATCAAGGCGCTCTACGTCGACGGCTGGGATCTCGAGGGGCAGACCGCAGGCGATGAGGCGGGCCTCACGAGCTTCGTCGACGCGCCGCTCCCGGGCCTGCCGGTGGAGCTCCGCGGACGCGACGCGCTCGCGGCCCTCTTCAAGGTGCTCCAGCGGCACGCCGGCGCGGCCGAACTCCAGGAGCTCCGCCTCGCCCTGCCGACGCAGATCGGCGGGCTGGTCGCGCGCGCGGCCTAGGAGCCTCTCGCCCTCGTCGCATCCGAGCGCTCCGCCGTCGAGCGCGGGCGCGGGAGCACGCCGAAGGGGGCGCAGGTCCGGGCCGCCACAGCCGACTGGCGCGCGTGCCTGTCCGCAGGGGCTCGCTACGCCGTCCCGTTCGCGGCCGCGCGCCTCTCGAGCTCGGCGACGATCTTCGCGGGGCCGAGGCGCAGGCGCTCGTAGCCCGTCGGGTAGGTCGGGTAGTGGTTGAAGAAGGCGGTGTCCCAGAAGCGCATTTGATTCCAGATCGTCAGGTGGCGGAGGAGTCGGCGGCGTACCGCGAGCACGCGCTCGACGGTCGCGGTCACCGGCCGCGGCGGCCGGCGCAGGCCGAGCGCGGTGACGCATGGCTCCGAGAGCAGCGCCCGGATCATCGGCGAGACGACGGGCCCCGCCGGACCGGCGAGCGCGGTGAGGGCGTCGATGAGCGCCCGCGCGACGACCTCGTTGTCGGGGTCATAGCGCCTGGCGCGGGCCTCGTAGGCCTCGCGCCACGCGACCATCGCGGCGAAGGTCGACGGGATCTCGCGGATCCCCATGCGCACGCCGAACTCGCGGTAGATGTTGTAGAGCGCGCGGCGCTCGGTCGGTCGCAGCGGTCGCCAGCCCCAGCGCCGGATCCACGCGTCGACGTCGACCGTGAAGACCGAGAGCGTGTAGAGGTAGTCGTCGTTGGTGATCCGGTAGTGGCCGTGGATCGCGTTGAGGTGGGCGACCATCGCCGCGCCCTCGGGCGAGTCCATCCCCGTCGCCAGGATCTCGGCGAGGATCGCCTTCGTGTCGTCGAGGCGCTTGGCCCCGCGGCGCTCGTACTCGCCTGTCCTTCGGAGCTGCCGGCTGATGGTCGGGATCGTGAACGTCCGCAGCTGGGCGAGCTCGGTGGCGATGAGGATGTCGATCGGGAAGAGATGGTTCGAGAGGATCGCGACGATCTCCCGGTAGTCGCGCGCAGGATCGAGCGCGTCGATCGCCCGCTCCCAGCGGTCGTCGCGGCGCTCGACCGACCACCTCGGGGAACCATGTTCAACAGCGGCGGCGCCCCGGGGTGGCCAGGGCAGGAGGGAGAGGAGGTCGGTGGTGCGCAGGCGTGGCATGGGCGAATCTGGTCTTGATGTCGGCCTCTCGGCTCCATAAACTTGCTGTACGCCAACAAGTATCCTGTTGGGGACGCTCGCCCGTCAACGCTGAACACCGGCCGTCGCCCTCCTCGACCGACCGGACGCCAAGGACGACCTCATGAACACGCGCGCCATACCGCCGGCCCAACGCCGCAACCACTGGATGAACCACATCGCCGGCCACGCCGCGATGCGACCCGAGGCGACGGCGTTCCGTCACCGCGGCGTGACGACGACGTGGAGGCAGGCGCACGAGCGCATCACCGCGTTCGCGGCGGCGCTCCAGCGGCGCGGCGTGGGGTTCGGCGATCGCGTTCTCATGCTCGTCCTCAACCGCACCGAGGTCGTCGAGGCCGTCATGGCGATCAACACCCTCGGGGCGATCGCCGTGCCGATCAACGTCCGCCTCGCGCCGCCCGAGATGGCCTACATCGTCGACGACGCCGACGGCGACGTGCTCATCGTCGACGAGCCGCTCGTCCCCTTCGTCGCCGCGCTCAAGCACCAGACCGCGCGGATCAAGCGGGTGATCGTTCTCGGCGAGGCGCCCGCCGGCGCCGAGGCCTTCGACGACCTCGTCGCCGAGCCGGTCGGCGACTTCGCGGCGCCGGACGTCCCAGAGAGCACGGCGGCGCTGATCATGTACACCTCGGGGACCACCGGGCACCCGAAGGGGGCGATGCTCGATCACATCAACATGGTCGCGCAGGCGCTGACCTGCGTCCGGGCGATGGAGATCTTCAAGGAGGACGACGTCGGCTTCATGACCGCGCCGCTCTTCCACATCGCCGGCCTCGGGTCGATGGCGCCGAACCTCCAGCTCGGGATCCCGACGGTGATCCACCCGCTCGGGGGCTTCGACGCCGGCGCGCTCCTCGGCGCCTACGAGGAGGAGGGCGCGACGATCGTCTTCAACGTCCCGGCGCAGTGGAAGGCGATCTGCGCCCACCCGGACGCGACGCACAAGGGTCGCAAGCTGCGGATCATCAGCTGGGGCGCGGCGCCGGCGACCGAGACGCTGCTCCGGCAGATGGAGGAGACCTTCCCGAACGCCCTCAACGTCGCGGTCTTCGGCCAGACCGAGATGTCGCCGATCACCTGCGTCCTCCGCGGCCAGGACTCGCTGCGCAAGCTCGGCTCGGTCGGCCTGCCGATCCCGACGATCCAGTGCCGGGTCGTCGACGACGCGATGAACGACGTCGCCACCGGTCAGGTCGGCGAGATCATCTACCGCGGGCCGACCCTCATGCAGGGCTATTGGCGCAAGCCCGAGGAGACCGCCGCCGCCTTCGAGGGCGGGTGGTTCCACTCCGGCGACCTCGTGCGCCAGGACGACGAGGGCTACGTCTGGGTCGTCGATCGCAAGAAGGACATGATCATCTCNNCATCTCGGGCGGCGAGAACGTGTACTGCGCCGAGGTCGAGAACGCCGTCGCCTCGCACCCGGATGTTCTCGACGCCGCGGTCTACGGGCGCACGGACGCGAAGTGGGGCGAGGTCCCGATCGCCGCCGTGGTCCTACGGCCAGGTTCGACGCTCGACATCGACGCCCTGCGCACCTACCTCGGCGAGCGCCTCGCCCGCTTCAAGCAGCCGAAGGCGATGGTCGTTCTCCAGGAGCTGCCGCGCAACGCCGGCGGCAAGGTCGTGAAGGGCGTCCTGCGCGAGCGCGACCCGGGCTGAGCGACACCTGACTTTGGGGCAGCCCCGAGCTCGGCGGCCGCGCGGACGGGCGCTGCGATCACGGCGCGCGTCCCAAGACCGCCAAGTCGCGATTTGAACGCTGTTACTGCTGCGTGTGCGAGCGGAGGTCCACCTGCGAAATTCCTCATAGAATTAACTTGCTGGCGACAAGCAAGTGGCACTGCTCAATTGAGCATGCGGGTTCAGCTAGTCGTCGTCTCGGTGTGGTGTGGGTTTGGTCTGATCGGGTGCGCGGGCGAGGGGAGGGAGTCGGCGTCCGAGTCGGCGACGAGCCTCGGCTTGTCACAGACAGACAGCGACAGCGACGCGTCCACCGGTGACGCGACGACGACCGCGTCGACCTCGAGCGGCACGACGACCGGCGGCTCCAACAGCGACAGCGACAGCGAGACCGGCGTGACCAGCGAGACCTCGGGGACGACCGGCGCGCCCCTCGAGTGCTGGGAGTACCCGGGGCCGTGGGACCTCGGCGGCGCGATCCCTGCGCCGACGCCGGTCCAGGGCGATCCGGTCGCCGGCGAGTGGGCGCTCCTCAACGAGGACTACGTGAGCTGCGGCGTGCCCTTCGATCTCTTCCAGATCGGCAAGGCCTTCCTCGGCACCTACGCCGACGGCGAGTCGCTGCCGTGGCGCGAAGGCAAGAACGCCCAGCTCCCCTACAACTGGAACCTCATCGTCTCCGAGGGTGGCACGGAGCTCGCGGCGATGAACTGCTTCACCTGTCACGGCGGCGAGTTCAACGGCGAGCTGGTCCTCGGCCTCGGCCGCGCCGACGTCGACTACACGGACAACTTCTCGGATCTCCTCGGGCTCATGCCGCAGCTCCCGGCGCTGACCGACGCGGGCAAGGAGATGAACAAGTTCATCAACCGCTACGACACGCTCGGGCCCTACATCCAGACCGCGACGGTCGGCACGAACCCCGCCGACAACGTCGCGGTCATCCTCTCCTCGCACCGCGAGGCCGACACCCTCGCCTGGCACGACG
The DNA here is from genome assembly GCA_020431135.1 of Myxococcales bacterium. Lineage (GTDB taxonomy): Bacteria > Myxococcota_A > Polyangia > Nannocystales > Nannocystaceae > JADJRG01. The sequence goes on from JAGQIT010000592.1 coordinate 4,730, forward strand.
AGCAGCTCATCCCCGTCGACCCGCCGGTGCTCCCCGCCGACACGCCGCCGTGGTGGCGCGTGAAGAAGAAGGGCGGCCACTTCTGGAACGGGATGTCGCGCGGCGATCACCGCGGGACGATGATGTTCGCCTCGTCGCTGTGCGTCGACGACACCGCCAAGGCGAGCGAGATGCTCGACTACTTCCAGAACATCCGCGCCTACCTCGAGAGCCTCGAGGCGCCGACCTACCCGTGGCCGATCGACGAGAACCTCGCGGCGACCGGCAAGGACATCTTCGAGTGCACCTGCGCCGGCTGCCACGGGACCTACGACGACGACCCCGCGCTCGAGACCTTCCCCAACCTGCTNNATCCCCCTCGACGTCATCGGCACCGACTCGACCCTCGCCGAGCTCGCGGCGAGCGACGACCTCGGCGGCCCCTTCATCGATTGGTTCAACGGCTCGTGGTACGGGATGATCACGCAGCTCATCGTCGACGACCCCTTCGTCGGCTACACGGCGCCGCCGCTCGACGGCATCTGGGCGACGGCGCCCTACATGCACAACGCCTCGGTGCCGACCATCGAGATGGTCCTCGACTCGACGAAGCGGCCGACGTACTGGCGGCGCGTCGACTACGACAGCACCAACTACGATCGCGACACCCTCGGCTGGCCGTGGGAGGCGACCGGGCCGCAGATGGACGCGCCGCTGCTCCAGCGCCGGCACATCTACGACACGACCTACCTCGGCTACGGCAACGGCGGCCACACCTTCGGCGATCACCTCACGGATGAGGAGCGCGAGGCCGTCCTCGAGTACCTCAAGACGATCTAGGCCGGCGCAGCAGGGCCACAACCGGAGCACGCTAGAGATGAACAACGAGCGCAAATTCTACATCGACGGGCAGTGGGTCGACCCTGCCGGGGACGCGACGCTGGACGTCATCAACCCGGCCACCGAGGAGCGGGTCGCGACGATCGCCGCCGGTGACGAGCGGGACGTCGACCGGGCGGTCGCCGCGGCGCGGCGCGCCTTCGAGTCGTTCTCGCGGACGAGCCCGCGCGAGCGCAGCGAGCTCCTCGCGGCGATCATCGCGGCCTACAAGCGGCGGATGGGCGACCTCGCGGCGGCGATCACCACAGAGATGGGCGCCCCGGCCGGCCTCTCCGCGCAGCTGCAGGCGCCCTGCGGCCTCGGCCACCTGATGTTCACCAAGGCCGCGCTCGACGACTTCGCCTTCGAGGAGCGCGTCGGCAACCACCTGATCGTCCACGAGGCGATCGGCGTCTGCGGCCTCATCACCCCGTGGAACTGGCCGACGAACCAGATCGGCGCCAAGGTCGCGCCGGCGATCGCGGCCGGCTGCGCGGTGATCCTCAAGCCGTCCGAGATCTCGCCGCTGAGCGCGATCATCTTCGCAGAGATCATGGACGAGGCGGGCGTCCCGGCCGGCGTCTTCAACCTGATCAACGGCGACGGCGCGGGCGTCGGCGTGGCGATGTCCGAGCACCCCGGCATCGACATGATCTCGATCACCGGGTCGACGCGCGCCGGGGTCTCGGTCGCCGAGCACGCCGCGAAGACCGTGAAGCGGGTCACCCAGGAGCTCGGCGGCAAGTCGCCGAACATCGTCCTCGACGACGCGGATCTGCCGGCGGTCGTCGGCCGCGACACCTTCATCATGTGCATGAACTCGGGGCAGTCGTGCAACGCCCCGAGCCGCCTCCTGGTCCCGCGCGCGCGCATGGCCGAGGCCGCGGCGATCGCCAAGGCGACCGCCGAGAGCCTGAAGGTCGGCGCGCCGGAGGATCCCGCGACGCAGGTCGG
>JAGQIT010000593.1 GCA_020431135.1 Myxococcales bacterium
CGGTTTGTCCGTGACATATCTCATGTCTATCACTGTTCTGCATTGGTGTGAATCACAATTTTACCCTCGATTGTGGACTCATCTCACTCCGCAGGTGAGGCGATCCACCTATGCCACGGGACTTTTTCCTAATGATCACAGCAATATTCGGCGCGGCGGATGGGTTACAAGCGAGCCATGACGCTGCACCGTGAGCTGAACTTCGCCCTCGATCTCGCCAAAAATTGCGGGGCGATCGCCCTCGATTACCAGCGTCAAGGGCGCTCCGCCCTCGAGATCCGCGACAAGGGCGCGAACCAGGGCCTCGTCACTCGAGCCGACACCGAGCTCAACGCGAGGATCGTCGCCGCGCTCCGCGAGGCCTTCCCGAGCGACGTCGTCGTCGCCGAAGAGAGGCGCGCCAGTTCAACGCTGAGCGTCAAGCGGCCGGCCGCTGCTGGTTCATCGATCCGATCGACGGGACCTCGGAATATTCCCGCCTCGAGGACTCGTGGGCGATCCACATCGGCCTCGTCGTCGACCGCGAGGCCGCCCTCGGCGTCGTCCATGAGCCGGCGCGCGGCCGCCTCTCCTGGGGGCTGAACGTCGGCGAGCACCGCGAGGCTTGGGGGCAGCAGGGCGACGCGGCGCCCCTCCCCCTCGTCCGACACCCCGTCGCCCTCGACGCCCTGCGCCTCGTCTCGTCGAAGAGCCACGCGTCGCCGAAGACCCTCGAGGTCATGCAGCGCCTCGGGATCCCGAGCGAGCGCAACCTGGCGGCCCGGAGGATCGCGTGCGGGGCGGAGCTGTCCCAGAGCTTGGTGCCGGCGCGCGGGTGAACGTAGACACGCCGGCCTGAGCTGTAAGGCGACACACCTGGGGTTCATGCGCGCTTGAGGAGCAAGGCGCACCACCGACCCGAGCGAGGTGCGCCCAATGCGCTCCAGGCCTCCGTGGACCTCTGACTACTCCGCACCTCTCTCGAATTCCCAGTTCGATCTTCGTAGCCGTCCGACGGACTGCGTCTCGCAGCGACCCGGACCTCCGGGCTATGCCGCCTCGGAATGCTCACCGAGGGCGACCGCGCGGAGGACGTTGGCAGCGAGCCGCTGCTGAGTCTCCTCCTGCTTGAGCGTCTCCTCCCAGTAGGCGGGGGCGAGCTCAAGGACGCGCGAGCGCGGCCACGAGGGCAGCAGGCACAGAAGGTCGCGCAGGTACCCGTGCGGCTCGATCCCGTGGAGCTGGCAGCTCGCCAGGAGCGAGACGAAGAGGGTGTTCGCGCGGGCGCCCTCGTCGCTGCCGAGGAAGAGCCAATTCTTCCTACCGACGGCCTCGCGCCGCAGCGCCCGCTCGGAGATGTTGTTGTGCAGGGGCAGGCGCCCGTCCTTGAGGAAGCGGCGCAGCGCGTCCTCCTGGTTGAGGGCGTAGGTCAGCGCCGCCGCGATCGGCGAGCCGTCGAGCGCGACCTCGTCCTGCTTCGCGCACCAGTCGAAGAAGACGTCGACGACGGGCGCCGACAGCTTGCGCCGCACCGATTCGCGCCTTCGCCGGGTCGCGTTCGCCAGCTTCTCTTCGATCTTGAAGAGCTTGCGGATCGTCCCCAGCGCGACCTTGGCGAGCTCGGGCTCCGTCCCCAGCGCCTTGAAGAAATAGCGCCGTGCGTGGGCCCAGCACCCGACTTCGGTGATCTTGCCGTCGGCGAAGAGGTGGTCGTAGACGACGTGGGCGTCGGCGACGAGGTAGCCCTTGTAGCCGGCGAGCAGGCGATCGACGGCCTGGCTGTTGTGCTTGGCCGTGAAGCGGTAGAGGACGTGCTTCTCGGGCGCGACGAGGACCCAGAAGTGCGAGCGCTGACATTTCCCCGGCGCCTGCACGAGCACGCCCGTCGCGTCGGTGCACAGGTAGGGCTCCAGAAAGGCGTCCGCCTGCATCGCGTCGACGAGCGGCTCGACGAGATCGGCGAGCTGGAGATGCCAGTCGCAGATCGTCTGGCGCGCGAGCGGCAGGCCCTCGCGGGCGTAGATCGCCTCCTGGCGGTGCAGCGGCAGGTGGTCCTGCCAGCGCTGGACGATCGTCGACGCGAGCAGACTCGGGCCCGCCAGGCCGCGCTCGATCGGCCGCTCCGGCGGCTCCGCGATCACCACGGCCGGCGCCTCGGAGGTCTCTCCGGCCAGCTGCGCCTCGATCGTCTCGGTCGCGGGATCGAGCTTGCGGGCGAATTTCGGCCGGTGGACGCGGACGACGACGAGCGAGCCGGGTCGGCGCTCGACGACCTCGCTGACGGCCTCGCCGATCCTCCGAAACGCGGCCTGACCCTCCTCGAGGACCTCGGGCGGCAGGACCTCGATGTCGACGCGCGGCAGCTCCTCCGGCAGCGGTCGCCGCCC
>JAGQIT010000594.1 GCA_020431135.1 Myxococcales bacterium
GGAAGGCCGGGTGGTTCTCGTCGATGCGGCCGCTGAGGAGCATCGAGCACAGGCCGTGGAAGCCGGCCCAGACGCGGAACGAGGAGAGCTCAGGATCGACGCCGGCGCGCCAGCAGCCCTTGTCCACGCCCTCCTTGAGCCAGGCGCGGAGGGTGTTCAGCGGCCGCAGCGTCCGCTCGATCTCGTCGTCGCTCATCGTCGACCAGTCGAGGAGCTCCGACTGCATCAGGACGTTGTAGAGCCACGGGTGCTTGCGGGCGAAGTCGATGTACGCGAGCCCCATCGCCCGCACGCGGGCGCGCGGATCCTCGATGCTCGCGCAGCAGTCCATGACCTCCTTCGCCAGCAGCTCCGCGCCGTAGATCCGGATCTCACGGAGGATCGACGCCTTGCTCTCGAAGTGCTGGTAGAGCGCGGTCGCGCTGACGCCGAGTCGCGACGCGATCCCGCGCATTGTCAGTCCGTCTTCTCCGAGCTCTGAGCCGAGCTGGAGGCTCGCGTCGATGATCGCCTGGCGAAGTCCTGCGCGGTTTGTCCGTGACATATCTCATGGCTATCACTGTTCTGCATTGGTGTGAATCACAATTTCACCCTCGATTGTGGACTCATCTCACTCCGCAGGTGAGGCGATCCACCTATGCCACCGGGCATTTTCCTAATGATCACAGCAATATTCAGCGCCGCGGATGGGTTACAAGCGAGCCATGACGCTGCGCCGTGAGCTGAACTTCGCCCTCGATCTCGCCAAAAATTGCGGGGCGATCGCCCTCAATTACCAGCGTCAGGGCCGGTCGGCCCTCGAGATCCGCGACAAGGGCGCGGACCAGGGCCTCGTCACTCGAGCCGACACCGAGCTCAACGCGAGGATCGTCGCCGCCCTCCGCGAGGCCTTCCCGAGCGACGTCGTCGTCGCCGAAGAGAGCGCCCGTCAGTTCAACGCCGAGCGTCAGGCGGCCGGCCGCTGCTGGTTCATCGATCCGATCGACGGGACCGCGGAATATTCCCGCCTCGAGAGCTCGTGGGCGATCCACATCGGCCTCGTCGTCGACGGCGAGGCCGCCCTCGGCGTCGTCCATGAGCCGGCGCGCGGCCGCCTCTCCTGGGGGCTGAACGTCGGCGATCACCGCGAGGCGTGGGGGCAGCGGGGCGACGCGGCGCCCCTCCCCCTCGCGCGCCGCCCCGTCGCCCTCGACGCCCTCCGCCTCGTCTCGTCGAAGAGCCACGCGTCGCCGAAGACCCTCGAGGTCATGCAGCGCCTCGGGATCCCGGACGAGCGCAACCTGCGGTGCGGATCCACCGGCGTGAAGATGATGACGATCGCCTGGGGCGAGGCCGATCTCTACGTCCACCCGCGCGCCGGCACCAAGCTCTGGGACAGCGCCGCCCCACACGCGATTCTCCGGGCCGCTGGCGGGATCGTCTCCGACCTCCGGGGCGCGCCGCTGCAATACCGCGGGCCGAGCATCGGCAATGACCTCGGCCTCCTCGCCTGTGGCGCGAGCGAGCACCGCGCGCTCGCGGGCCGCGTTCGGCCCCTCGCCGACGTGTGGTTCGCTGACACATAGACGTACACCTTCCGACTCTCGAATGTGACACATGTCCAAAGAGACAGTTCCATTCTGGGGTCCGAAGGCTACGAGCGACCGGAGACGACGCGGGGGCTGAGCACCACCACCGCCTCTCGAGGTCGCCCCGCCGCGGGCCAGCGTCAGGCCGCCAGCGCCCCGCGAGAATAGCCCAAAACGCCCTGCTACCGCCGTCCCACGCCGGTTTCACCGCGGGGGTTCCCGTGCACGTGCACGGATGTCGACTCCAGACCACACGCCCGCGACGGCGCCGACGGGCGCACGAAATCGAGGTGAGGATTAACTTTGACAGGTGCCGGGGCAAATCCCGCGTGTTACGCTTGACGTGTAGTTAGGTTGCGGCTCGCCTTCGTAGTCTGCGCGCGGCATGCACGTATGCGCATGTCTGTATGTTCATGTGTGACAGAGGTCTCGCAAGATGAGTTGGAGCAGCGAGCGAAGCAAGAAGTCGACGCGCGAGCCCGGGCTGGCGATCGCGGCGACCATGGACGTCGGCCCGGCGCCGGAGTCCGAAACCCATGAGGCGCCGACGCGGATCGGCCGCTTCACGGTCCTCCACGAGCTCGGCGCCGGCTCGATGGGCATCGTCTACGCGGCCTACGACAGCGAGCTCGACCGCAAGATCGCGATCAAGCTCGTCCACGGCGATCGCGGCGTCGGCTACGAGGATCGCCAGCGCCGGCTCCTGCGCGAGGCCCAGGCGATGGCCCGCCTCTCGCACCCGAACGTCGTCGCGGTCCACGAGGTCGGCCTCCACCGCCGCTCGGTCTACGTGGCGATGGAGTTCATCGCCGGCGTCACGCTCAAGGGCTGGCTCCGCGCCAAGGAGCGCCCGTGGCCCGAGGTGCTCAAGGTCTTCATCGACGCCGGCCGCGGCCTCGCGGCGGCCCACGACGCCGGGCTCATCCACCGCGACTTCAAGCCCGACAACGTTCTCGTCGGCGACGACGGCCGCCCCCGCGTCGTCGACTTCGGCCTCGTCCGCCCGACCGACAGCGACGAGGATCGCACCGGCCAGACCCTCGACCACGACCCGGTGCTCGAGACCCGCAGCGAGGTGATCCGCCTGCGCTCCTCCGACGCCGGGCTGATCGTCGGCACACCGGCCTACATGTCGCCGGAGCAGTGGCGCGGCGGCGAACTCGACGCGCGCAGCGATCAGTTCTCGTTCTGCGCCGCGCTCTTCGAGGCGCTCTTCGGCACCCTCCCCTTCCCCGGCAAGACGCCGCACGCGATCTCGGAGGCGATCCGCGCCGGCCGGATCCTCCAGCCGCCGAGCTCTAGCCGCGTGCCCTCATGGCTCCACCGCGTGGTCATCCGCGGCCTCAGCCGCCGGCCGAGCGAGCGCTGGCCGTCGATGCGCGCGCTCCTTGCGGCCCTCGCTACCGACCCGCGGCGCAAGCGTCGGCTCCTCCTCGGAGCGCTCGCCGCCTCGGTCGCGCTCGCCGGCTTCGGCTACGCCGCCGCGTCGGTCCGCGACCCTGGCGGCCCGACGTGCAGCGGCAGCGGCGACGAGCTCCGCGGCGTCTGGGATCAGGGCCGGCGCAGCGCCACCCGCGAGGCGATCCTCGCCAGCGGCGGACGCTACGCCGACGAGCTGTGGAGTCGCGTCGACACCCGCCTCGGCGCCTACGCGGCCGAGTGGACCGAGCTGCGCACGGACGCGTGCCTCGCCCACACCCAGCGCCGCGAGTCCGACAGCCTCTTCGATCTCCGGGTCCGCTGCCTCGACGAGCGCCGCCAGCGGCTCGCCGCCGCGGTCGACGTCCTGAGCGCGGGCGAGGAGGCGTCGGCCCGCGCCGTCGACCTCGTCGCCGACCTGCCGCCGCTCGGCCGCTGCGCCGACCCGGACGCGCTCCTCGCCTCCGTCGCGCCGCCGGAGGATCCGACGACCGCGGCGAGCGTCGCCGAGATCCGCCGCTCCCTCACCCTCGCGGCGACCCGCGAGGCCGCCGGCCAGTTCTTCGAGGCGCTGGCGATCACCGGTCCGCTCGTCGCCGAGGTCGAGAAGCTCGCCTACCCGCCGATCGTCGCCCAGACGCTGCTGCGCCAGGGGAGCCTCGACATGGAGTCCGGGCAGGTGAAGGAGGCCGAGGGCGAGCTCTACGAGAGCCTGTGGATCGCCCTCGAGGCCGGCGATGAGGAGAGCGCCGGCGAGGCGATCGCCAAGTGGAGCTTCGTCGTCGGCGTCCTCGACGGCCGGGTCGACGACGCCCTCGCCCTCGAGCGCCTCGCCCTCGTCCTCGCCGAACGGGCGAGCGCGTCGAGCCGCCTCCCCCACCTCATCTACAACAACCTCGGCGCCGTCGCCCACCGCAAGCGCGACTACAGCCAGGCGCGGGCCTTCTACCGCCGAGCCCTCGCCGCCGGCGAGCGCGCCCCCGAGACCAACCCGCTAGCCCTCGCCGGGACGCTGAGCAACGTCGGCCTCACCCACAGCGACGAGGGCGACTACGCGTCGGCGCTGCCCTACCACCGCCGGGCCCTCGAGACCTACGCCGAGGTCGCCGGCGATCACCACCCGTACTTCGCCGCCGCGCTCAACAACAGCGCCGAGGCCTCCCTCGGGATCGGCGACCTGGCGGCGGCCCGCCGCGAGTACGAGCGCGCCCTGACGATCTTCGAGGAGAGCCTCGGTCCGACCCACGTCCACCTCGCCTACGTCCACCTCGGCCTCGGCCGCGTCGCCCTCGGCGAGACCGACACCTCCGCCGCCCGCCAGCACCTGCGCAGCGCGATCGAGCTGTGGAGCCGCGCCGACACGACGCCGCCGGAGCTCGGCGAGGCCCTCGAGTCCCTCGCCGCCTGCGAGGTCGAGAGCGGCCGCGACGGCGCGGCGATCGACGCCCTGCGCCGGGCCGTCGCCACCCACGGCGCGATCGAGCCGCTCGGCGCCCGCCACCGCCGGGCCCTCGTCGCCCTCGCCGACGTCCTGATCCGCAGCGACGATCACGACGCGGCCCGCCGCCTGATCAGCGACCACGTCGCCGCCCCCGGGGCCGACGCCCTGACCGGCCCCGAGCTCGCCGAGCTCGACTTCGCCTTGGCCCGCTCGGTCGCCCTCGCCGAGCCCGAGCGGGCGGCCCTCCTCGCCGAGTCCGCCCTGCGGGCCTACGGCGACGACCCGAGCTTCGCCCCGCAGCGCGCCCGCATCGACGCCTGGCGCAGCGAATTCAGCGATCGCGCCAGTGATCTGAGCGAGAGCACGCACGCGATCCAAACCTCAAAAACACCGACCCGCAAGGAGAGACGTCGATGAACCGCCTCAACAAGCCCCTCCACCTCGCCCTCGCCCTGACCCTCAGCAGCGCCGCCGCCTGCGACGCCGAGGAGCTCGTCGACGTCGACGAGGTCTCGTTCCGCTCGGCGATCGACAACTCCTCCGCCGTCAACGGGATCATCATCAACGGCGGGCAGATCGGCGGCACCAGCCTCGCCAGCGCCGTCGCGCCCAACGGCGACGACATCGCCTTCATGTGGACGACCTACCAGAGCGGCCGCCTGATGATGATCACGGAGGGCGGCGACTTCTTCCACGGCGAGGAGGCCGTCGGCACCGAGCTGACCTTCGCCACCGAGGCCGGCCACTACCGCCTCTACGTCGACGACGCGGACTTCAAGAACGGCGGCGAGTTCAAGGGCGGCGGGCTCTTCCACTACACGATCAACTACGCGATCGAGGGCGAGAACGGCATCGACGACGACAGCCGCGAGTCGCTGTGCTACGACGGCCTCGGCCAGCCGACGCAGGCGCTGATCCTCCCCGGCGAGTGGGACCAGGAGACCGGCGACCGCCTCAACTACAGCCCGACCTCGCTGACCGCGGCGTGTCGCCACGCGGCCCTCGCCAAGTGCGCGGAGTGGGGCTACCGCCCGGGCCTGATGCCGAACACCCACGCGAGCTGCGTCCGCATGGTCCGGGCCGACTACGCCGGCGACGGCGTCGCCCACACCGAGAACGGCACCCTGATCCACGTCGGCGACAAGTACGGGATCAACAAGCAGCAGTCCGAGCCGGGGCTCCTCAAGGAGGCCGAGTGGGGCCCGGAGGGGGCGCTGTGCCTCAACCGCGCCGCCCTCCGTCACCCGGAGCTCAGCGGCTGCGACGATCCGGCGGATCCCCAGACCTGCTTCCCGGAGATCCCCGAGTGCCCGGGCGACCTCGGCGACCTCAAGATCAAGCTGCACAACCTCGGCGCGCGGATCATGACGGCGATCAGCGTCGACCCGCAGTAGCCGTCGGCCTGCTCACGCGCGGAGAACGACGAACGGCCCGGCGGGGTGCTCCCCCTCCGGGCCGTCCTGCACCGCGACGCGCGGTCCCTTACTTCTTCTTCATGCCGTAGCGGCGGCGGAAGCGATCCATCCGCCCCTCGGTGTCGACCTCACGGGCCTGACCAGTCCAGAAGGGGTGGCTGGCGGCGGTGATCTCGAGGCGGACGACCTGGACCTCTTCGCCGTCGACCTCGCGGGTGTCGCCACCGCGCATCGTCGAGTAGGAGACCCACTCGTCGCCGGTCGCGGCGTCGACAAAGAGGGTCTTGCGGTAGACGGGGTGAACTCCGAGCTTCATCGCTGTGTCCCTTTCTCGCGGACTGCGGGCTACCAGCTCGACTTGGTGACGCCGGGGATCTCGCCGCGGAGGGCGAGGTCACGGAGGACGACGCGACACAGGCCGAACTTGCGGTAGACGGCCTTCGAGCGCCCCGTCAGCATGCAGCGACGGGTCTTGCGGGTCGGGCAGGAGTTGCGGGGGAGCTTCGTGAGCTGCGCAGAGACCGCGAGCTTCTCGTCGAAGTCGAGCTCCGGGTCCTTGAGCTTCTTGCGAAGCTCGGCCCGCCGCTCGGCGTACTTCTCGATCATCTTGTCGCGCTTCTTGTCGCGCAGAACCTGGGATTGCTTAGCCATGGATCCTCGAGGGGGTTACCGTACAGCCCGCCGCGCGGGCTGGCGTCTCGGTGGACGCGGAAGCTACCCCGGGGCTCGCGCATACGCAACCCTCTCGCAGCCGCTTTTTCGCCCCTCGCGGACGCTGCGGCGGGCCGCTCAGCGCCGGCGCGGCTCGCCCTCCGCCGTGGCGAGGAGATCATAGACCTCCGTCGCGTTCATCGCCCGGGCCTCGCCGTCGCGCAAGCCGTCGGCGGTCAGCCCGCCGATGGCGACTCGGATCAGCTTCAGGACCGGATGGCCGATCGCCTCGCCCATCCGCCGGATCTGACGGTAGAGGCCCTGGCGGATCGTCATCTGGACCCATGTGTTCGTGTCGGTCTCGCGGATCACGGAGATGTTCTCGGCCGGCCGCGTGACGGTCCCGTCCTCAAGGCTGACCCCGCGCTCGAGGGTCTCGAGCGCCTGGAGCTCGAGCTTCCCCTGGAACTTCACGTGGTAGGTCTTGGAGACCGAGTGGCGCGGGTGCGTGAGCGCGGCCGCGAGGTCGCCGTCATTGGTGAGGATCAGCACGCCTCGCGTGTGGAAGTCGAGGCGACCGACCGGGTAGATCCGCTCGCCGATCTGCGGCAGCAGCGAGATCACCGTCGGCCGCCCGCGGGCGTCGACCGGACCCTCGGCGGAGCAGACGACGCCGTCGGGCTTGTTCATCACGTAGTAGACGCGGCGCTCGGGGACGACCCGCTCGCCGCCGACGAGGATCCGGTCGCGCTCCGGATCGACGCGGGTGCCGAGCTCGCGGACCACTCGGCCGTTGACGCTGACCTTGCCGGCGACGATCAGCTCCTCGGCCTTGCGCCGTGAGGCGACGCCGGCGGCCGCCATCACCTTCTGGAGGCGGACGCCGCTGCCGTCGCTGCCGAGCACAGGGGCGCCGTTGGAGCCGCCCGCGCGACCGAGACCGCGGGCGTTGCCCTTGCCGGCGCGGCTGCCCTTGCCGCCCTTCGACGGCCGGCCCTTCACCGGCTTGCCGGCGCCCTTCGACGGCCGGCTGCCCTTCGGGGAGCGGCCGCCCTTCGGACCCGGGGAGGAGCTGCGCGTAGTGGGGCGCTTGGAGGATCGCATCGCGGCTGAGGGATCACGCACTTCGCCGGCCTGCGCAAGGGGGATCTTTCGCCGCGCGCCTGCAGAGGGGCCGAAGCCCGGGCTCGGCGGGGCTAGAGGTCGTCCTCGCCGCCCTCGCCGTCTTCGTCGACGTCCGCGCCAGCGGCGCCTTCGTCCGGATCGTCGCCGTCCGGGTCGTCCGACTCGTCTTCGCCGTCGGAGGCGACCTCTTCCGCCGCGTCCTCGTCGTCGAAGGCCTCGTCTTCCTCGCCCGCGAAGGTCCCGTCCTCGTCCGACTCCTCACTTTCGTCGTCGTCGTCGGCGAGCTCGTCATCGTCCACCCCCGACTCCACGTTTTCCTCCGCGTCGTCGCCCCACTCCGACTCGTCGTCGTCGTCGGCGAGTTCGTCCTCCTCCGAGAGTTCATCCTCCTCCGACTCCTCGCCGTCGTCGGCGAGCTCGTCCTCGTCCGCCTCATCCCCTTCGTCGGCGAACTCGTCCTCCTCCGCCTCGTCCCCTT
>JAGQIT010000595.1 GCA_020431135.1 Myxococcales bacterium
CGAGGTCGACGGTGATGTCGGGGAACTTGCCGGTGTGCGCCCGGATCTTGCCGCCGTTCCAGCCGTCGACGTAGAGGACCTCCTGGCCCTCGTGCTTGCCCGAGCCCCAGCGCAGGTAGACCTTGAAGGGCTTGGCGAACTTGAGCTCCATGACCTCGCGCGGCAGCAGGCGGCCGCGGACGCGCTCACGCTTGACGAAGGTCGCCGTGTAGTCGTCGACGTTCTTGTAGGCGCGCTCCATCGACTCGACGATGTCGAGGACCTCGGCGTGGCTGATCGCCTCGCCGTCGGCGGCGGTCACCGACTCGAGCGTGCCGCGGGCGTGGGTCGGCGCGGCGACGGCCCAGGTGCCGATCGCAGCGCAGGCGAGCGCCCCGGCGCAGCACAGGCGGCGGAGGTGCAGGCGGGTGTTGTGGTTGCGACGCGCGGACATGATGGCTCCGGTTTGATTCGCTCGTGATGAGCGTCTTTAGGCGGTCTAAGTGAGGGTTTAAGGGGTTTTAGGGGAAAGGGGTGCCGACAGACGGCGGCTCCTCGGGTCGCATTCAACGGTGAGGAGATAAAGAAACGAAGGGGTCGCGCCGACGATCTGCGACGGGTCGACTTGCCAGGTCTGCCAGGAAAAAGAAAGGAGAAACGACCATGATCGCTGGTGAGCAGTCGATCGTGGCCGCGGTCCCCTACCACGTCGGGGGTCGGCAGCATAATCCACTCAGGCCCAGCTGCAACAAGTAACTTCGCGGTGACATTCCGGCCGCGCGATGATCATCCATCCGCCTGTCCTGGTGGAGATCAAGCCGTCGAGTGTAACCACCGCGACCGCCGGGCTGGCTTGAGGTGCGACGAAAAACCGTCCACACGGCGGTCGGACAGAGTTCCGTCGCCAGTGTGGTCTCGCGGTGTCGAGGTGGGGGCTCGGGGGCCCACTGACGACTGCGTGAGGAGGATCGGGTCCGCGACTTCTGCTCGCAGATGACACGCCGTCGACGTGCGTCGACTCAGGGTCGGCTCGGCGATCTCCCCCATCGGCGGCCGCGGCGAGCATGTCTCTTGGGTCATGTTATTTGCCGGCGACGCGGCCGCGGCGGACCCTCACGAGCGCCGACGTCTGCGGCGGCATCGGCGGCGCGGATACGCCCTGGCGGCCGCTCCCGCCGGCCCCGCGCGAGAACGTCCTTCGCGGTCAAAGCCGCTGTTTATGGCCGTTTGAGCGCCGATGCGCGCGGGCGCGAGTTGACGGGTTTGGAGGGCGGTGACAATGTGCGTGCTCATCTAGTCGGCGAGCAGTGGTGCGGAGCGGGGTAGGAGGTGAGGCGGCGTGTCTGCGAGCCTAGACGACGGCCTCTCCGAGGTTAGCGCCAGCGAGGCTACGGTCATCGACTCGCCGCATGGACCCGCCGCCGCGGAGTCGGGGAGCCGCGGATCGCTGACCCAAGTCGGCCGCTACATCATCCTCCGCAAGCTCGGCGAGGGGGCGATGGGCGAGGTCTACGTCGCCTACGACGAGAAGCTCGACCGCCGCGTCGCCGTCAAGCTGGTCCGGGCGATGGGGCAGCGCGCCGGCGACGTCTACACGCGGATGCTCCGCGAGGCCCAGGGCCTCGCCCGCCTCTCGCACCCCAAC
>JAGQIT010000596.1 GCA_020431135.1 Myxococcales bacterium
GAGGGGGCCTGCGCGAGAACCCGCGCCGGTCTGGGCGTCGCGCGCGCGAGCCCGCGGATGCGGGGCCGGAGGGCTGCGGCCGCGCGCCGCGGGAATGACGACCGCTTTGGTGACACGGCGGACGTCCCGCGGTACACCATAACGGTGGCCGGGAAGTACGCGACTCGCGCGGGCCGCATCATGGCCCTTGCCCTCGGAGTGAGCCTCGCCGGTGCGGCGTGCTCCTCCGTCGAGGAGATCGACGGCCGTGACGCGCAGGTGAGCGACGGGCCGACCGCGCGCCTCGCCCGGGTCCACGTGATCCTCCAATCGGAGCCCGACCCGATCGCCGTCGAGCCGCAGCTCGACATCTCGGCGCGCTTCGTCGCCTTCCGCGGCCTCGACGAGGAGTTCGTCCGCGGCCGCGTCGGCCTCGGCCAGCTCCCCTACGAGCGCCTCGAGCCCGGCACCTGCGTCGTCAGCGAGGCGCTCGACGGCGTCGACGTCCGCGAGCGCTCCGACGGCCCCGAGCGCGAGCTTCACCTGGTCGACGCCGGCAACCTGCGGGTGTCCTTCGGCGACATCCAGACGGATGTCCCGCTGGTGCTGCTTCCCGATCTCCTGCCCTACATGACGGGCGTCGAGTACGAGCAGGTGACCGACGCGCTGCCGACCGTCTTCGTCTACGACGACGTCCATGAGCTCAGCGTCGAGATCGAGGGCTCGGGCGACGACGAGATCCCGGCGACGACCCTCACCACTCGGATGCCGCCGCGCCTCGATCTCAAGTCGAACTTCAGCCTCGACCCGTCGGTCATCGAGCTGCGCTGGCGCGGGGCGCCGCGGAGCGACCTGCCGATGATCCTGCGGATCGGCGCCTACGTCGGCTCGGAGCCGGTCGGCGCCGAGGTGACCTGCGCCGTCGTCGACCGCGGCTCCTACCGCCTCGATCTCCGCGAGCTCCGCGGCCTCGGCCTCGGCGTCGCCGGCGAGGGCCTGCACATCCGCGCGAGCCGCTACGAGCCGATGACCTTCGACGCCGGCGAGTTCGCGGGCGGCGAGTTCATCGTCGAGATCCGCGACGGGCTCTTCACGGTCCTCCGCTAGCTGCACACTCCGGGCCTGAGCGCCCCGTGAGGGCTTCGCACGCGCGAGGCCACGTCTTGGGCTCGCGGTGACGGCGGCGCTGCCGTGCTGGGTCCGCGGGGCTAGCTGGTCACGCGTCGTCGGCGGGCGACTCGTGCAGCCTCTCGATGGCCCGCCGGGGGGCCCCGTCTGTGTCGCGGTGGCGGTCAGCCCGCGCGTTCGTGGCTGCGATGTCCGCGACCTCGGGCTATGGTCTCCGAGATGTCGCGCGTCCTCGCAGCCACCCTCCGCCTCGGCCTCGCCGCCGCCGTCGCCCTGCCGCTCGCCGCCGCCTGTCAGCCGGTCCAACGCCCTGACGGCGGCCAGGGCCCGATCGCCGTCGGGGCGACCGCGCCGGCCGTCAGCGCCACCGACCACAACGGTCAGACGATCGACCTCGCGGCGCTCCGCGGCAAGCCGGTGCTCGTCTACTTCTACCCGAAGGACGGGACGCCGGGCTGCACCAAGGAGGCCTGCGCGATCCGGGACATCTGGAGCCGCTTCGAGGCGGCCGGCGTCGTCGTCCTCGGCGTCTCGTCGGACGACGCCAACTCGCACGCCGACTTCGCGAAGGAGCACAGCCTGCCCTTCTCGCTGATCGCCGACACCGACCTCACCTGGGCCAAGGCCTTCGGCGTCGAGTCGTCTTTTAAGGTGATCCACCGGACGAGCTTCCTCATCGACAGCGAGGGCAAGGTCGCCAAGATCTACGTCGACGTCGATCCGGGCGTGCACGCCGAGGAGGTGCTCGCCGACGTCGCCTCGCTCTCGGGCTAGCGTGGACGTCAGGAGCGGCGGTCGTCGCATTCCCGGGCGGGGCGTGTAAGATTCTCGACCGATGATGCCCCGTGACGACCTCTCCCGCTTCGCCGTCGAGCTCTCTGAGGAGCAGCGGCTGATCCGCGGCAGCGCCCGCGACGTCGCCGTCCGCCTCGCCGAGACCGCCGGCGAGCGCGACAAGAGCCGCGACTTCCCGGTCGCGCGGATCGGCGAGCTCGGCGAGCTCGGCCTCTTGGCGATGAAGGTGCCGGTCGACTGGGGGGGCTCCGGCGCCGACAACCTCGGCTACGTCCTGGCGATGGAGGCGATCGCCGAGGGGGACGCCGCGATCGCGGTCATCCTCGCGGCGAGCAACCTCGCGGCGTCGCTCCTCGCCGACTTCGGCTCGGACGCCCAGCGCCAGCGCTGGCTCGAGCCCTACGCCGCCGGCGAGCTCGGGCCGGCGTCGTTTTGCCTGACGGAGCCCGGGGTCGGCTCGGACGCCGCGGCGCTGCGGACGAGCGCCCGCCGCGACGGCGACAGCTACGTCCTCGACGGCCAGAAGATGTGGATCACGAGCGGCGCCCACGCGGGGATCTACCTGGTCTTCGCGCGCACCGACGCCGACGCCGGGACCCGCGGGATCAGCTGCTTCGTCGTCGACCGCGGGACCCCGGGGCTGACGATCGGCAAGGACGAGCCGAAGATGGGCCTGCGCTCGTCGGGGACGGTCGCGCTCTTCTTCGACGGCTGCCGGATCGCCGCCGACCAGCGCCTCGGCGAGGAGGGCCAGGGCTACCGGATGGCGATGTCGGCGCTCGGGGCCGGGCGGATCGGCATCGCCGCCCAGGCGATCGGCATCGGCGAGGCGGCGCTGCGCGAGGGGCTCCGCTACGCCGCCGAGCGCGAGGCCTTCGGCAAGGCGGTGCTCGACTTCCAGAACTCTCAGTTCGTCGCCGCCGACAGCCGCTGCGATCTCGACCTCGCGTGGCTGGCGATGCTCCGCGCGGCCAAGCTGATGGACCGCGGCGAGCGGGCGGCGATGGAGAGCAGCATGGCCAAGCTCGTCGCCAGCGAGGGCTGCGGCCGCGTCGTCGATCGCATGCTCCAGCTCCACGGCGGCTACGGCTACTCGCGCGAGTACGCCGTGGAGCGCATCTACCGCGACGCGCGCGTCACCCGCATCTACGAGGGCACCAGCGAGGCCCAGCGGATCGTGATCGCGCGTGAGATGCTCCGCGCATGAGCGGCCGTGCCTCGAAAGTTCGAAAAGTTCGATCC
>JAGQIT010000597.1 GCA_020431135.1 Myxococcales bacterium
GAACGGTCAGGTCGTTCGTCAGCCGCGACCGGAGCGCTACGCCCGTGCAGTCGCGACCTCGTGGGTCCGCAATCCCGCGCAGTCGGGCGTCCTACCAGCCGTCGCGGTAGCGGAGGATCTGATCGCGGACCCGGTGGTAGACGGAGGTCGTCGCCCGGATGTCGCCGCGGTTGTAGTCGGCGATCGCCCGCAGGTCGCCGGCCGCGTAGGCGTCGGCGACCTTCGAGCCGTCCATCGCGCCCTTCGGCGACTCGACGCCGAGGGCCCAGCAGACGACGTCGAGGCCGGTTGGGCCGGGGGCCCGCCCGCCGCCGACGATCACGCGGTAGAGGTCGAGGTGCGGCCGCAGATCGTAGGGCTTGCCGAGGAGATCGACGCGCGCCGGGATCCCGTGGATCAGCGAGCGGCCGATCAGGAAGGGGACGTCGAAGTTGCGGCCGTTGTAGGTGACGACGACGTCGGCGGCGGCGGCGAGGGTCCAGAAGGCGCTGAGGAGCTCGGCCTCGGTCATCGGCAGGAGCCACGGCGGCGGATCGTCGATCGGGTGGTCGGGGTGGGGGACCGCGAGGACCGTCACCTCCTGGTCGTCGACGTCGTCGAGCTCCCCCTCGCCGAAGGCCAGCGAGATCACCCGGCCGAGCATCGGCGACAGGCTCATGATCAGCGACTCGTCGGCGCCGTCGCGGGCGGCGAAGCGCTCGACTGCCTTGTGGACGCTGCTCGGGAGGTCGCCGGCGGGCATCCCGGGGACGGTCTCGATGTCGACGACGAGGCTCTTGCACAGGCGATCGCCGACGTGGAGGTGGCCGTCGCCGAAGAGGATCGCGGGGTCGTAGCCGGGCTCGGGGTCGTCGGGATCGATCGGTCGCAGGCGGCGGATGTTGAGCTGGAGGGCGCCCTGGTAGACGTCGGCGCGGGCGAGGACCTTGATCGCCTGCCCGGCCTCGAGGGTCGCGGCGTACTGCATGGCCTCGCCGGCGTCGTCCCAGATCTTCGCCGGCACGGTGCGCGTGGTGTCGCCGAGGCGGAGATCGAAGAACGGGCGTCCGCCCTTGGTGCGGCCGCTCTTGATCGAGAGAACCGCCGCGAAGGCGGCGACGAGCTGGTCCGGATCGGGGCTGATCGCGTCGAGGTCAGGGACGGTGAGCGGCTCGCGGCGTGGCTGCATCGGCGCGCGGAAGCATACATGGTGTGGCCGCCGGGGGCGACGAGCCCCAACCGACCTCGCGCGCCGAGGAAACCCCGGCGTCGCGCGAGGGGTCGCATCATCGCCGACCGAGGACTACCCTCGGCGCAGGAGCAGACCAGTCGACATGAGATCCAGCACGATCCTCGCCCTCGCAACGATCCTCGCAGCCTGCCAGCCGCCGTCGAGTCAGGCGAAGGGCGCCGCCAAGGAGGAGGCGGAGGACAAGGACGACAAGCAGGGTGAGGACGGCGACAAGAAGGACGAGAGCGCGAGCTCGCCGTTCGGCGGCATGGGCGGCCTCGGCCAGCTCGGGCCGCTCGGCGCGATGATGGCGAACAAGCTCGAGGAGCCCGGGCCCTACGACGCGCTCAAGTCGTCGCCGGGGTTCAAGAAGGATCAGCCGCACTGGCTGACGCTCGAGCTCAGCGGAACGGTCTCGGAGATGAAGGAGATCTCGATCTCGCTGACCGGAAGCCCCGAGCCGACCCTCGAGCTCCAGCCCTTCATGAAGCGCCTCGACAAGGCCGCCGCGGAGCCGAACGTCCAGGGGCTGCTGCTGACCTTCGACGGCCTCGGACTCGACTGGTCGGCCGCCGCCGAGCTCAACGCGGCGCTGCGCCGCTTCAAGGGCGACGGTCAGCGCTCGATCGCCTGCCACTTCGACACCGCGGTCAACCCTACCTACCACCTGGCGACGGCCTGCGATCGGATCGGCGTCAGCCCGCACGGGATGATCACGATCTCGGGCGCCGCCGCGCAGCCGGTCCACCTCAAGGGGCTCCTCGATCGCCTCGGCGTCGTCGCCGACTTCATCCACATCGGCGCCTTCAAGGGCGCGGCCGAGCCCCTGACCCGGACGGCGCCGTCGAAGGAGATGGAGGAGACCCTCGGCGCGATCCTCGATCAGTTCTACGCGACGCAGAAGCGCGGGCTGATGGAGGGGCGCAAGGTCAGCGAGGAGCGGGCGGCGGAGCTCATCGATCAGGCGCTCTTCGGCGCCGAAGAGGCGAAGGCCGCCGGCCTCATCGACGACGTCGCGGTCTACGAGGACTTCCGCGCCGACGCGCTCGGCGGCGGCGAGTGGACCAAGCTCAAGCTCAGCGAGACGAGCGAGGCCTTCGACATGTCGAAGCTCCAGGTCTTCCTCGGCCTCGCGCCGCCGAAGACCCCGAAGGTGCCGCACGTCGCCCTCGTCTACGCCCTCGGCAACATCATCGACGGCGACGGCCAGGGGATCCTCGGCGCCCGCGCCGAGATCGCCGGGCACACCCTGTCGACGGCGATCCGGCGGATGGCCGACGACGACAACGTCGCCGCGATCGTCCTCCGCGTGAACTCCGGCGGCGGCTCGGCGATCGCCTCCGAGCAGATCACGCAGGCGATCCTCGAGGCCAAGAAGAGGAAGCCGGTGATCGCGACGATGGGCCGCGTCGCGGCCTCTGGCGGCTACTACATCAGCTCGAACGCGACGAAGATCTACGCGCTCCCGGACACCCTGACCGGCTCGATCGGCGTCATCGGCGGCAAGATCACCGTCGAGAAGGCCCTCGGCAAGCTCGGGATCAACACCTACCACTACGGCCGCGGCGAGCGCTCGGCGATGTGGTCGATGACGACGCCGTGGACCGCCGGCGAGCGCGAGTCGATGCGCGCGTGGATGACCAAGGCCTACGACCTCTTCCTCGAGCGCTGTGCCCAGGGCCGCGGGATGACCACGGAGGCGGTCCACGAGGTCGCCCAGGGGCGGGTCTGGACCGGCACCGACGCCAAGGCGCGCGGCCTCGTCGACGAGCTCGGCGGCCTCGAGGAGGCGCTCGCCGAGGCCCGCGCGCTCGCCAAGGTCGGCGACGACGTCGCCCTCGAGGTCTACCCGCCGGAGCCGACCCTCAAGGACATCGTCAAGAGCATCGGCCCGATGTCGGCGCCCTTCGGCGTCCAGGCGGCGCTCGCCGAGATCGAGGCGACGGCCGGGACGAAGACGGCGCAGGCGGTCGCCCAGACCCTCGAGGGGATCTTCAGCCTGCGCCAGCAACAGGTCCAGGCGCGGCTCTTCTTCCCCGTGGTCTTCGACTGATCGCGGCGGAACAGCCACCACAGAAGACGGCAGCGCGGGCCTCCGCGCTGCCGTCGTCGTCTATGGCCGATAGGACTGGTCGCCGCTAGCAGCTCGCGGAGCCCAGGATGACGCGCAGGCGGATCTTCTTGCCGGCCTGCAGGCGGAGCTCCTCGCTGCCGCTGAGCGTCGCCTTCGGGTCGCTGACGACCTCGCCGTCGATCTTCACGGCGCCGCCCTCGATCCGCTGCCTCGCCTCGCGCTTCGACTTGAAGGCGGCGATGTCGGGGTGGGTGACGAGGTCGACGAGGCGGAGCTCCTGCTCGGCGATCGCCACGCAGGGGACGGCGCTCCAGTCACCGCCGCCGCCGAACGCCTGGCGCGAGGCCTTCGTCGCCTTGTCGGCCTCCTCCTGCCCGTGGAGCAGGCGGGTCGCCTCGTAGGCGAGGCGGCTCTTCGCGTTGTTGATCGCCGCGCCCTCGACCTTCGTCAGCGCGTCGATCTCCTCGAGCGGCAGGTCGGTGTACATGCGCAGGAGCTTGCCGACGTCGCGGTCGTCGCACGACACCCAGTACTGGTAGTAGTCGAAG
>JAGQIT010000598.1 GCA_020431135.1 Myxococcales bacterium
GCCGTAGTCGATCCCGAGGTCGCCGAAGACCGAGGTGTCGAAGCCGTCGAGGCCCATCATCGTGGCGACGCCGCCGAGCTCCTCGGCGCCGTCCTTCGAGCCGAAGATCGACATCATGTAGGGGGCGACCTGCGTGATGTCCATCGCCCCGACCATCTGGCGGAACTGCTTCTGGCTGAAGACCTGGCGCTGGAGCTCGAAGAGGAGGAGCGACAGGCGCATCGCGCCGCGCTGGAGGTTGCGGGCGACGACCTCGTCGCGGGCGTTGATCGCCGACTGGAAGTCGACGCGCGAGTTGTAGGAGAAGCTCGTCGTGAACGGCAGGAGCACCGCGAGGCAGGCGACGACCATGAGGATCGCGATGCCGTGCTGCCCCTTGCCCTCGACCGCGGTCGGGGGCGGGGTCTGGCGCGCCGGCGGGGCGGCGCGCTCGGGCATGTCACGGCGGTCGGTCATCGGTCTGCGGCCTACTTCGAGAGGTCGATCTTCTCTTGCATGATGAGCGGGATCTGCGTGGCGTAGGAGACGATCTTTCCGGTCTCGTCCTTGATCTTCAGGGTCAGCTTGACGCGCTCCGGCAGGCGGTCGGGGTGGAGGTCCTTCTGCGTCGTCCTCCACTCCTCGACCCACTCGAACTTGCGGTTGTCCCAGTACTTGAAGTCGAGCTCCTTGACGTCCTCGCACAGGACGTAGGCGGGGTAGTAATTCTCGAGGCGCTCGGGGAGGACGCTGGTCAGGCGCTTGGTCTCGCGGCGGTAGAGGTGCGTGCGCGAGCTGTCCTTCGGGTCCTTCGCCAGGAAGTACTGGATCACCGACTGATCGCTCTCGTCGGCGTCCTTGCGGATCCGCAGGTGGGCGAACGAGGAGAAGGTGAGGCTGTCGGAGTCGAAGCCGTCGCGGCCCTCGAAGAACGTGAAGTGCACGGTCTCGGACGCCGGGCGGTTGAACGAGAGGTAGGCCATCGAGACCTCGCGCGACATCGTCCCCATCGCGTTGCGGATCATCCCGTAGCGCACCTGGATCTGCTCGGTGGTCCGCATGCCGCGGAGCGTCCCGCGGAAGCTCGCCCAGACCGCGACGACCATCATCGTGATGATCGCGACCGCGACCATCACCTCGATGAGGCTCATCCCGCGCTGCCGCTGGAGGCTCATCGTCCGCGCATCCCTCCCCCCATCTCGCCGCCGGGCTTGGTCCCGGCGCCGGAGGGCGCTGTGCTCGTCGAGCTGGCCGGGCCGCCAGCGCCGCCAGCACCGCCGGCGCCGCCCTCCTCGCCCGGCATCGCTTCGCCGCCCATCTGCGGGATCGTCGTCAGCTTCGACGGGTCGGTCCAGAAGGTCGCGACCTCCATCTCGTGCTTGTACTTGCCCTGCTTCCACTTGACCTTGCAGGTCACCTTGCGGATCGAGTTCTCGATCGCGATCTTCACCATCGGCCAGACGAGGCCGAGGGCGGTGAACGCCTGATCGCCCGCCGACTTGTAGTAGACGCCGGTCTGGCCGTCGGTCTCGCGGGCGGCGGCGTCCTTGGCCGCGCGCAGCTTCGAGTACTCCGGGAGCTCGATGAAGTCGACGAGGCACTCGTAGCGGACGTCGGGCCAGCCGAGGTCGGAGAAGCTCCCCTCGTAGTTGCGGTCCTCGCGGACCCAGCCGCCGTCCTTCTCCATCAGCCACTCGACCTCGATGAGCTGGTACTCGGCGAGGTAGGCGACCGAGGTGATCGCCTGGGCGTAGCGGGTCGCGCGGACGCTGGCGACCTGCGAGGTCAGCAGCGAGGTCATCGACACGCCGAGGATCGCCACGGCGATCATCACCTCGAGGAGGGTGAAGCCGCCCTCGCCGTAGCCGCGCCGGGTCGTCGGAGCGTCCATCACAGGCTCCTCCGCTCCTGCTCGCGCCCGAGGTCGTCGCGGCGCCGCCGCTCCTCCTCCTCGATGACGAGGTCGATGTGCCCGTCCTCGATCTCGACGCGGCCGGTCAGCGGCTGGACGATGATCGTGAAGCGGTTGGGCTCGGCGTCCTTTGCCTTGCTGATCTCCTCGAGCTGGATGTGCGCGAGCTGGGTCCGCCCCTGCGGGAAGAAGTAGATCGACGCCTCGCCCTGGGTGATCGGCTTGATGTCGTCGGCGGTCCGCACCGAGACGACGCGCACCCCCTCTGGGAGCGCGACCGGCTCGCGGAAGCCGCTGATGCTGTTCTCCTCCTCGAAGCCGCCGAAGAGCGGCGGCTTGCGCCGCGGCACCTTCTTCGGCCCGCCGAGGTAGGGGTTGCCTCCGGCTCCGCCGAGCGCGCTCGCGTCGCGGTCGCCGTCGCCAGCGACCGCCGCACCGGCGGCGCCGCCCGAGTAGACCATCGCCTGGAGCGAGCGGTTGTAGGACTCCTCGGCCCGCTTGTCCCGCTCTAGCCGCTCCTTCTCCTTGCCCGCGTCGTAGACGACCGGCTTGCCGTCGCGGTCAGTCGCCGGCAGGTACATCCGATCGTCGCCGCGCTGGAGGACGAGCGTCCCCTGATCGAGGTTGATCGCGAGGCGGTAGTAGTCGCCGGTGACCCGCGCCTTGTTGAAGGCGTAGCGGATCGTGTTGGCGACCTGGTTGGTCGAGCGGACGATCTCGGCCTGACGCGCGGTGGTCAGGCCGACCATCACCGAGCTCATCATCAGGCCGATGACGGCGAGCACGACGAGGAGCTCGATGAGCGAGAGCCCGCGCTCACCGTCACCTCCCCTGCCATGTCGCCGCGCTCCTGACACATCGACCTCCCGCTACGCTCGCCGACTACTTCTTCTTCTCGTCGTCGCCGTCCTTGTCGCGATCGTCGTCCCACGAGGCGATGTCGTCGTCGCCGCCGGCCTGGCCGTCGGGGCCGAACGAGAGGACGTCGACGTCACCATGCTCGCCGGGACAGGTGAGGACGTAGTCGTTGCCCCACGGGTCCTTGCTGACCTTGTTGACGACGCCGGCCGCCTTGAGGTCCTGGAGGTCCTTCGGGCACTTGCCGCTCTTCTCAAGCTTGTAGATCTCGACGAAGCCCTGGATCTGCGTGACCTGGTTGCGCGCGTCCTTGATCTTCGCGGTGTCGAGGCGGCCGAAGGCCGCGACCGCGACGCCGCCGATGATCAGGCTGATGATCGCGAGGACCACGAGGATCTCGATGAGGGTCATGCCGCGCTCGGCGGCGCGGGACTTGACCTGGTCGCGGAGGGGGGCGTCCGTTTCAGCTGTCACTTGGGTCATCTTGAGGTCTCCTACTCTGTTCTCCGTGAACGCTGGCGGCCTACTGGCCGGCCATCTCGTTGAGCATCATGATCGGTTGCATGACCGAGAAGATAATAAAGCCGACGCTGCCGCCCATCACGACGATCATCAGCGGCTCGAGGGCGGTGGTCATCCGCGTGATCGCGGTGTCGACCTCGCGGTCGTAGAGGTTGGCGACGTCGTTGAGCATCGACTCGAGCTGACCAGAGCGCTCGCCGACCGCGATCATGTGGGTGACGAGCGGCGGGAACTCGCCGCTGCGCTTGAGCGCGGGCGCGATGCCCTCGCCCTCGCGGATGTTGTCTCGCGCCGCCGCCACCACCTCCTCGAGGATGACATTGCCGAGGAGGCTGCGCACGATGTCGAGGGCCTGGAGGAGCTGGACGCCGCTCGCGAGCATCGTCGACAGCGTCCGCGCGAAGCGTGAGATCGACACCTTGCGCGCGAGATTGCCGATGATCGGCGCGTTGAGGATGAACGAGTCGCCGACCTTCTGCCCGGCCTCAGTCGCGCGCCAGCGGCGGAAGAGCCAGACGAGCCCGGCGCCGGCCGCGAGGAGCAGGTACCAGTAGCTGCCGATCAGGTCGCTGAGGAAGATCAGCAGCTTGGTGTTCCACGGGAGCTCGACGCTCATGTCGGCGAACATCTCCGTCACCTGAGGGACGACGTTGAGCATCAGGAGCGCGACCACGCCGGCGCTGACGACGGCCATCACCATCGGGTAGACCATCGCCGACGTCACCTTTGAGCGCAGCTCCTCCTGCTGCTCGAGGAAGCCCGAGATGCGCAGGAGCACGGTCTCGAGCGACCCCGAGGCCTCGCCGGCGCGGACCATGTTGATGTAGAGCGGCTTGAAGACCTCGGGGTACTTGGCGAGCGCGTCGGCGAGCGCCGAGCCCTCATTCACCTTGTTGCCGACGTCCGAGAGGATCCCCTTGAAGCGCTGGCTCTCGACCTGCTCGGTGAGGGCGGAGAGCGCCTCCGGGAGGGTGATGCCGGCGCACAGGAGCGTGCCGAGGAGCTGCGTCATCCGGGCGACGTCGGACTGCTTGATGCGATCGAAGAGCGCCGAGAGGTCGATCTCGCGGCCGACGCCGCCGCTGCTCGCCGCGGCCGCGGCGTTGGTCTCGGAGACCGAGGTCAGGTAGACGCCGGCGCGCTTGAGCTGGGCCTTGAGGGCGGCGACGTTGTCGGCGCTCTCGACCCCCTTGACGTTCTTGCCGCTCGACGTCAGGCCTGTGTACGCGTACGCCGGCATCGCTCTCCTAGCCCTCCTCCGCGGTCACCCGCATGACCTCGTCGAGCGTCGACATGCCGACGAGCACCTTGTGCGCGCCGTCGTCGCGCAGCGTCCGCATGCCCTGCTCGAGCGCGGTCGCCTTGATCTCGCTCGAGTCGGCGTTGCGGATCGCCAGGCGCCGGATCTCCTCGGTGATCGACAGGACCTCGTAGACGCCCGTACGCCCCGAGTAGCCGCTGCCGTGGCAGCGCGCGCAGCCGACGGCGCGGTAGAGGTGGCCGACCGGCGGGAGCTTGCGCCCCGACGGCGCCTCGAGCGGGATGACGCTGCCGTCGTCGTCGAGCATCGGCGCGCGCAGCGGGTACTCGCCGGCGAAGAAGCGCTCGGGATCGATGCCGACCTCGTCGAGCTCCGCGGCGAGCGGCTTGTAGGGCTCGCAGCACGCCGAGCACACGCGCCGGAGCAGGCGCTGGGCCTGGAGGGCGACGAGCGACGAGGCGACGAGGAAGGGCTGGACGCCCATGTCGACGAGGCGGGTGATGCCGGTCGCGGCGTCGTTGGTGTGGATCGTCGAGAGGACGAGGTGGCCGGTGAGCGACGCCTGGATCGCGATCTCGGCGGTCTCGAGGTCGCGGATCTCGCCGACCATAATGACGTCGGGGTCGTGGCGGAGGAACGAGCGCAGACCTGCCGAGAAGGTCAGGTTGATCTTGCTCTGGACCTGGACCTGCGAGATGCCGGGGAGCTGGTACTCGACCGGATCCTCGACCGTCAGGATATTGAGGTCCGGGGTGTTGATCTCCGACAGCGCCGAGTAGAGCGTCGTCGTCTTGCCGGAGCCGGTCGGGCCGGTGACCAGGAAGATGCCGTGCGGGCGGTGGATGACCTCGCGGACCGTCGACAGGTGGTCCTTGGCCATGCCGATGCTGTCGAGGCTGAGGACCATCGCCGTCTTGTCGAGGAGGCGGATGGTGATGCGCTCGCCGTGCGCCGTCGGCACGGTGGCGACGCGCATGTCGACCTCCTTGCCGGCGATCTTGCGGCGGATGCGTCCGTCCTGCGGCAGGCGCTTCTCGGCGATGTTGAGGCCCGCCATGATCTTCACGCGGGCGACGATGCTCGCGTGGTGGGCCTTCGGCGCCCGCTTGGTCTCGTGGAGCACGCCGTCGACGCGGTTGCGGATGATGACCTCGCGGTCGCCGGGCTCGATGTGGATGTCGCTCGCCCGCTCCTTCGACGCGTTGAAGATCAGCGAGTTGACGAAGCGGATGATCGGCGCGTCCTCGGCGGAGGCGTGGAGGATGTCCTCGTCCTCCTCGTCGTACTCCTCCTCCTTGCGCTCGAGGTCGACGTCCTTGGCCCGCTTGGCGTAGGCCTTGTTGATCAGCTCGTGGACCGCCGACGCCGGCATCAGGGTGACGACGACCTCGGCGTCGTAGACCTGGCTGAGGTCGTCGAGGTCGAGGAGCTTGAGCGGATCGCCGGCGAAGACCTCGAGGAGCTCCTCCTCGGGATCGAGGCGCCACGGGAGCACCGAGTTCGAGCGCGCGTAGCGGATCGACAGGCGCTCGATGAGTTCGTCGTCGACCTGGGCGATGTCCATGTTCTCGCGGCACGGCAGCGCGAACTGGGCGGCGAGCGCCTTGCACACCTCCCACTCGCTGCAGTGCTTGAGGCGGACGAGGGTCTCGCCGAGGCGCTCGTCCTCGAGGTGCTGGACGGCGAGCGCCTCCTTGAGCGCGTCGGGGCCGATCGCGCCGTTCTCGATCATGATCTCGCCGAGCGGCCGGGTGTCCGGGCGGCGGATCGCCGACGCGCCTGCGGCCGGCGCCGGCGGGGGCGGCGGCTTCGCCTTCCCAGGCGGGGGCGGCGGCGGCTTCGCGGAGGTCACGTCGGGCATCGGCTCAGGCTCTCCTGTCCCTAAGACTAGTTGCTCCGACCGGCGCGCGCCGGGCTGATCATCGTCGCCGGGGCGACGCCGTCGTCGCCGCCGTCGTCCTCGCCGTCGCTCACGCGCCCGGGGCTCAGGCCGATCTCGCCGGTGATGATCTCGAGGCGCATCTCCTCCTCCGCCTTGCGCAGGAGCGCCTCCTCCTGCTCGAGGCGGCGGGCCTCGCGGTCGATCGTCGCGAGGACGCCGGACTTCTTGCGGAAGTTGACGTTGCGCGGGATCTCGCGCTTCTTGAAGTTGGTCTCGCGCTCGATGAACTCGAGGCGCTCGCGGTCGCGCCGCTCGTGGATCCGGCGGACGTCGTCGGGGCTCTCGAGGACGTGCGGGATCATGACGACGAGGAGGTTGACCTTCTCCTTGGTCTTCTGCTTGCGCTTGAAGAGCCAGCCGAGCAGCGGGATCGAGCCGAGGCCCGGGACCTGCTGGACGTTCTCCCCCTCGCGGTCGCGGATGAGGCCGCCGAGGACGACCGGCTGATCGTCGCGGCCGACGATCTTGTCGAGCTTGAGGCGGCGCTTGGTCGTCGTCACGCCGAGCACCGGGTCCTGGCCGGCGATGTCGCGGTCCTCGATCTCGACGTCCATCGTGACCGTCTTCGGGTCGTTGATGTACGGCTTGACCTTGATCCGCAGGGTGACGTCCTGGCGCTCGACCGACTGCAGCGGGACGAGCGACTGGCCGCCGCCGGAGTTGAACGAGAGGGCGCCCGGGGTCGGGACGTTGCGGCCGACCTCGATGGTCGCCTCCTGGTTGTCGGCCGCGTACATGTGCGGCTCGGAGACGACGTTGACGTCCTCGCTGGTCTGCAGCGCCTGGATGACGACGCCGAAGGCCGGGACGTCCTGGCCGACGCCGAGGAGCGCGCCGGAGTTCGGGATCAGCGGGCCGACGATGGCGCCGGCGAGGCCGCTGAGCGAGCTCGGCGACAGGAGCAGCGAGTTGACCGCGGCGTTCGGCGCCGACGAGACCATGCCGAGGGCGGTCTGCGTCGAGCCGTCGTAGCTGACGTCGAAGGGCACGCCGAAGTGGCCGCCGGCGCCGCCCTCGAGGCTGCGCTTGATCGTCACCTCGAGGAGGTAGATCTCGAAGTAGAGCTGCTTGCGCTCCGAGTCGAGCTCGTCGATCACCGGCTCGAGGTTCTTGTAGTCGGCCTGCGAGGCGATGATCACCAGCGACCGCGTCGCCTTGTCGGGGGTGATCTTGACGTCGCCCGAGAAGAGCTCCGCCGAGGCCGTCGCCGCCGCGCCCTTGTTGCCGGTCTTCGCCGAGCCCTTGGCGTCGGCGGCCGCCTTGGCGCCGGTGGCCAGGTTCGAGAGCACCTGCGCGACCTCGTCGGCGTCGGCGTTCTTGAGGCGCTTGACGTGGATGCGACCGCCGCCGCCCGGGAGCTTGACGTCGAGCTGCTCCAGGAGGCGCCGGATCATCCGGTACTCGCCCTCGCTGGTGACGATGATCAGGGTGCTCGTGCGCTCGTCGACGAGGACGCGGCTGCCGGCCGCGGCCGACGTCGTGTCCTTCTTGCCCTTCTTCGACGTCGACGCCGCCGCGCCCTGCTGGCCGAAGATGTCGCGGATGATCTCGGCGACCTCATTCACGTCGGCGTACTGGAGCTGGTAGAAGAAGATCTTCTCGCCGCTCCCGGGGCGATCGAGCTCGTCGACGAGGCGGAGGAGGCGACGGACGCTGGTCCCCTTGTCGGTGAGGATGATCAGGTTGCCGACCGTGTCGACCGAGCCGTTCTTGCTCTTGAGGCTGTTGAGGAGATCGCTGATCTCCTTCGGGTTGCCGTGGCGCACGCGGATCAGCTGGGTGACGAAGCGGTCCGAGCCCGGCGCGTTCGCCTGGTCGCCGTAGAGCGGCAGGCTGCGGTTCTTCGCCTCCGAGGTCTCGACGATCTTGAAGTACTGCCCGGAGGGCTCGACCGTCAGGCCCATCAGCTCGAGGGCGGCGTAGAAGGCGGCGTAGGCCTCGGAGACCGTCACCGGCTCCGGCGAGAGGATCGTGACCTTGCCCGAGCGCACCTTCCGATCGAGGACGAACTTCTGGCAGGTGATCGACATCATCCAGTTGATGAGGTCGTCGAGCTCCGTCTCGCGCGGCAGCGTGACGGTGAACTTCTCGCGCTTGCCCTTCTTGCGGCACTTGTTGAAGGCCATCGTCCCGCTCTCGTCGCCGATCAGCTGACCGCTGCGGGTCGCCGTCGCGCCCGTCGGATCGGCCGTCGCAGGGGCGGCCTCGGCCGACGACGAGACGCCGGCGAGGAGGAGGCAGGTGAGCGCCGCGAGGCCCGAGGACGCCAGCCCCTCGCGGGGGCGGACGGCGCGACGGCCAGAGAAGCGTTGCGTGCTCATTGGATCGTGATCTCCTTGGTCATCTGCTGGCCCTTGCGATCGACGACGATCGACAGGTTCGGGGCGTTTCGGAGCTTGGTGTAGAGCGCCATGGCGTCGTCCATCGACTTCAGGTCCTTGCCGTTGACGCTGGTGATCATGTCGCCGTTCTTGAGGCCGAGGAGCTTCGGCAGGCTGCCGGAGCGGATGCCGTAGAACTTGAAGCCGCGGGTCTCACCGTCGACGACCGACGGGACGACGCGGGCCTGTTTGGCCAGCGACGCCGGGTTGCTGAGGATCTGCTCGACGAACGCGCGCTCGATCGTGCAGGAGGTCTCGCCCTCGCACTTGATCGCGTCCTCAGCCCCGGGGATCTCCCCCTTCTTCGGCTTCGGCTCCTCCTTCTCGACCTTCTTCGCCTTCTTCTTCGGCGGAGCGATCTCAGCGCCGAGCTCGAGGTACTCGAGCGACGCGTTGTTCTGGAGGTGGATGAGGCCGCGCTCGACGCCGACGAGGTAGACGCCCGGACGGACCTGGTCGCCAGGCCAGTAGGGGCCGACGCTGCCGCTCTCGGTGTCGAAGATGGTCGCCTGCGAGTTCTTCGGGATCGACGACTCCATGGTCACGACGAGCTTGATCGGCAGCGACGTCCGCTGCTCGCCCGGCTGGATGCCGCCGAGCAGCTCGCCGTCCTCGCCTATCACCGGCGCGCCGACGGCCGCGACCTCGTCCTCCTCCTCGAGGATCTCGGGGGCGCAGGTCGGGCAGAAGAGGTTGTTCTTGAGGAGCGTGGCGAGCTGCTTCGACTTGTCGCTCGCCGACCGCGCGCGATCGTTGGACTTCGTCGACTTGCTCGCGGTCTTGTCGAAGAGGCCGGCGCCCGGCGACTTCTTCTCGTCCTCGTCGTCATCGCCGTCGGTGTCGCCGTCGGTGTCACCGTCGGTGTCGCCGCCGTCGCCGTCGTCGCCGCTCCCGGTGATGTAGATCTTCGAGGCGCCCAAGCGGGTCGTGACCGCCGACGCCGCGAGGGCGACGACGACCGTCAGGCCGAGCACCTTGACGATCCAGAAGTACTTCTTGAGGAGGGCTTCCATGGGTCCGGGGGAGAGGGCTTTGGCTTAGTGGAGGAGGTCGTCGCTCTCCGATGCGGTGACCGCCGGAGCGTACTGTTCCTCGCGCACGAGTCCAGCCTCGATCTTGCGGTAAATCGTCCTCGTGGCGATGCCCAGGAGGTCGGCGGCGAGACGTTTGTCACCTCGGGTGAACTTGAGCGTCTCCATGATCATCCGGCGCTCGACCTCGGCCAGCGGCGTGCCGACGGAGAACGTGATCTGGCGGCCGTGGCCGGCCTGGGGGTCGCGCAGCTCCGGCGGGAGATCATCGACGTCGACCATCCCCCCGCGACAGAGGACGACGGCGCGCTCGATCGCGTTCTCGAGCTCGCGGACGTTGCCCGGCCAGCCGTAGTTGCCCATCAGGTGCAGCGCCGCGTCGCTGACGCCCTCGACCGCCTTGCCGTGCTTGCTGGCGAACATCCGCAGGAAGTGATCGGCGAGGAGCGGGACGTCCTCGATGCGGTCGCGCAGCGGCGGGATGCGGATCGGGATGACGTTGATCCGGTAGAAGAGATCCTCGCGGAAGCGGCCGCCCTTGACCTCCTGGCTGAGGTCGCGGTTGGTCGCGCAGACCAGGCGGATGTCGACCTTCTTGACGCGGCCGCCGACCGGCTCGATCTCCCCCTCCTGGAGCGCGCGCAGGAGCTTGACCTGGACGTGCAGCGGGATCTCGCCGATCTCGTCGAGGAAGAGCGTGCCCGTGTGCGCCTCGACGAAGCGGCCCTCGCGGTTGCGGATCGCCCCGGTGAACGCCCCCTTCTCGTGGCCGA
>JAGQIT010000599.1 GCA_020431135.1 Myxococcales bacterium
GCGGGCGCTGGCTACGGAGGTTGCGTGGCGCCGCGGACCGTCGCGGTCGTGCGGCGCCGGCAACATCGCAACAACACGAGAGACAGAGAACAGAGAGAAGAAGACATGCCAAAACTCACCGAAGCGACCGTCGAGAAGAACGCCCTCCAGACCGCTGACGCGGAGCTCGTCGAGGTGCTCGGCGGCGAGGGGGGCACGACGCCGGTCTCCGCCCGTCTGATCTGCAACCCGGCCGGGACCAGCAGCTACTACTCCGACACCCGCGACGCCGAGGGCAAGCTGGTCATCGGCAAGCAGCTCAAGGACTACGCCGACTAGTCGCGCCCGGGAGCCGCGCGCGCGGCCGCGCGGCCGCGTGCGAGCTCCGGGAGCGGGCGCGCTCCGCAGGACCCTGACCCCTGCGGGGCGCGCCGCGGCCCTTCTTTTCTACTGGTCTCAGCTTCGAACACCCGCTGCAGCACACGAGGAGACACCCGCCGATGATCGCCATCCTCGCCGCGACCGCTGACGTGACCGCCTACGAGGTCCGCCGCTGGCTCCGCGCCTGGGGCTACGCGGTGGTGCTCATCGACGACGACGATCCGATCGTCGAGCTGACGGTCGAGCTCGGCGCTGCGACGGATGACGCGTATCTGCGCGCCCGCAGCGGCCGCGCGATCCGACTGACGGAGGTCGCGGCGTTCTGGTATCGGCGCGGCGGACTACGCCTCGATCCGGCGCTGCTCGGAACAGCGGGCGAGACAGGCGATTCAGGCGACTCAGGCGACCCAGGCGATCCAGGCGACCCGCGGGCGTCGGCGCGGGCGCGCGAGTGGAGCGCGATGCGCGAGTTCTTCATGGAGCGCCTCGCGGCCAAGCCCGGGCTCGGCTCGTGGGCGGCGGAGCTGCGGTGCACGAAGCTCCAGCAGCTCGCGGCGGCGCGGGCCGTCGGCCTGGCGATCCCCGAGACCGTCGTCACCAGCGAGCGCGCGCGCCTCGTCGAGGCGGTCGATGGCTGGGGCGCGGCGATCCACAAGGGCGTCGCGCTCGGCGTGCTCGCCGAGGAGGAGGCGGCCGGCGAGGTGCTGGCGACGTCGACGCGGCCGCTCGAGCGCGCGGCGCTCGAGAGGGCGCCGGCGCGGCTCTTCCCGCGGCTCGCCCAGGCGCGCCTCGACAAGCGCGTCGAGCTCCGCGTGTTCTTCCTGCGCGGCGAGCTGTGGGCCCTGGCGATCCTCCCGCGGCGCCCGCAAGCGGCCGCGCTCGACGTCCGCCTCGGAGATCTCGACGCCGACTACCGGCTCCTCCCCTACGCGCTCCCCGAGGAGGTGGCGGCCCGCCTGCGCCGGCTGATGGCGCGGCTCCAGCTCGACACCGGGTCGATCGATCTGATCGTCGATCGCGACGGCGCGCACACCTTCCTCGAGGTCAACCCGAGCGGTCAGGTCGACTGGCTGGCGCGGGCCCTCGGGGCGCCGATCGAGCGGCGGATCGCCGAGGAGCTCGCGGCGCTGGCCGGCCCGCCGCGGCCGTCGTCGTGTCCGCGGAGACCTGGCGAGCGCGGCCGGTCTGGCGATGACGCGAGCATCAACGAGCCTCGCCGCCGCGGCGCCGAGCCGGAGGCCCCTGCACCGCACAGCGCCGCCCGTCGAGATGAGGACGGGAGCTTCGTCGAGGCGCCGCACCGCTTCGCCTGGGTCGAGGGTCAGCGTGTGCTGGTCCGCCCGCTCGACAAGCCGATCCTCCGCCGCTTCCCGGGGGGGCGACGGGCTCCGGCGGCGGCGACGGGTGGAGGGCGAGCGTCGCTGGCGTCGACCGACACGGAGGGCCGCGGCGTCGTCGCGCTCGCGGCCAACGTCGCCCTCGTCGACGGCTGCGGCGGGCCGCTCCTCTACGACCTCCAGCGCGGGCGCGCCTTTCGTCCGCCGGCGGCGCTCGCCGACGCGTTGATGACGGCCGGACCCGGGGGGGCGCTTCGCGACGGCGCTGCTGCGGAGTCATCGTCATCGTCATCGTCATCGACGTCGGCGCTCGGTCGCGGGATCGCGGCTGCCGAGGCGGCGGGGCTGCTCGTCCGCGTCGCCGCGCCCGAGCGCTTCCCGGCGCGGGCGACCCGGTGGGAGAGCCCGGCCGCGATCACCAACGCCGTCATCGACGTCGACGCGGCGTCAGAGCACGATTTTTCGGCGATCTTCCGCGAGCTCGGCGACTGCGGCTGCGAGCACGCGCTCATCCGGGTCGATCGCGAGGAGCCGCTCGCGCTCGTCGATCGCCTGCACGCGGCGATCGAGGGCGGCCCGCCGCTCGTTCTCGAGTGGTGGATCCCGCGGCGCCCGGAGGTCACCCCGTCGGCGCTGCGCGAGCGCGTCGCTCGCTGGCCGCGGATCGCCGCGGTCGTCGTCTTCGGCGCGCCGGCGGAGGAGGTCGGCGAGTGGCTGCGGACGCGCTCTGGGGTCGGCAACGTCGTCGCCACGGCGGAGGTCCTCGACCTCGACGCGACGCCGACGGCCGACCCTGCGGCGATGTTCGTCCGCGACGCGCTCTTCGCCGAGAGCCTGCGCCACCACCCGCTCTTCCACCGCAAGCTGGCGATCGATCGCCGCGGCCTCCTGCGCAACGCGCCCCACCTGCGGCGGGACTTCGGCCGCTTCGGCGCGCGGCCCCTCGCCGAGGTCGTCCGCGCCCCGGACTTCATCGCCCTCGGCGAGATCCACCGCGGGCAGATCGTCGACTGCCGCGCCTGCCCCCTGCGCTACGCGTGCATGGACGGGCGCGCGCCGATCGTCGACCGGCGCGGCGAGTACCGCCTCGAGTCGCCCTGCGAGCACGGTCCCGGCGCGCCGCCGACCCGGCGTCTGCGGGTGAGCGCATGAGCGGGCCGGTCCCCGTCGATGCAGGGGCGCGGTCCCTGTCTGCCGACGAGCGGGGCCTGTGCATCGTCGTTGACAGCGCTCCGGCAAGGCTTGCTGCCAGCGCGCGCGGGCGCTGTGAAATACTCGCCAGGTGGGATCGTCGCCCCGCCTCGAGCGTCGCCTCGGACCGGTCGCCCTGACCCTCTCGGGCGTCGGCGTGATGGTCGGCGCCGGGATCTACGTGCTGATCGGCGAGATCGTCGGCCTCGTCGGCGGCGGCGCGTGGCTGGCCTTCGTCGTCGCCGCCCTCGCGGCGCTGCCGACCGGCCTCGCCTACGCCGAGCTCAGCGCCCGCTACCCGCGGGCCGCCGGCGAGGCGGTCTTCGCGGCGCGGGCCTTCTCGAGGCCGTGGCTCTCCTTCGTCGTCGGCTTCATCGTCGTCGCCAGCGGCGTGACCTCGGTGGCGGTCGTCAGCCACGGCTTCGCCCGCTACCTCGGCGAGCTCGCGCCGGCGCTCGCCGCCCACGAGCCCGCGGTGATCGTCGCCTTCCTCGCCGTCCTCACGCTGATCAACCTCCAGGGGATCGGCGCGTCGACGCGGATCAACGCGACCTGCACGGCGATCTCCGTGCTCGGGCTGGCGATCCTGATCGCCGCGGGCGCGTCGTCGTGGGCGAGCGTCGACCTCCTCACCTTCGCGCCGCCGACCGCCGCTGGGGTCGGAGAGCGCGGCGCCCTCGCGGCGGTCCTCGGCGCCTCCGCGCTCGCCTTCTACGCCTTCGTCGGCTTCGAGGATCTCTGCAACGTCGCCGAGGAGGTGCGGGCGCCGGAGCGGACGATGCCGCGGGCGATCCTCGCGTCGCTGGCGATCACGGCGGTGCTCTACGTCGCCGTCGCGATCACGGCCGTCGCCGCCGTCGACCCGGCCGAGCTCGCCGCGTCGAGCGTGCCGCTGGCGCGGGTCTGGGAGCGCCTGCTGCCGGCCGTGTCGCCGGCCTGGCTCGCGGCGATCGCCCTCTTCGCGACCACCAACACCGCCCTCGTCAACCTCATCATGGGCTCGCGCGTGCTCTACGGGATGGGCGACGACGGCTGGATCCCGCGGAGCTTCGCCCGCGTCGGTCGGCGCACGCGGGCGCCGATCGTCGGGGCGCTCGCGGTGTCGGCCCTCGCCGTCGCCGTCGCCCTGACGGGGGTCCTGGGGATCCTCGCGCAGGCGACCAACGTGATGATCCTGCTCGCCTTCATCGCCGTCGACGTCTCGCTCATCGTCGTCCGCCTGCGCGCGATCCCGGCCGACGATCCGGAGGTCGCGAGCTTCCGTGTGCCGCTGGTGATCCCGGCGCTCGGCCTCGTCGCCAACGCCTACCTGCTGACGGAGCTGTCGCCCGGCGCCTACGTCCGCGGCGGGGCGCTCCTGCTCGTCGGCGNNGGCGCTCTATCTCCTCGCCCGCCGGCGGGGTCGCGCCGATCAGTCGTAGATGCGGTCGCAGGCGTCGTTGATGTCGTCGCTCGGCCCGGCGCCGCAGGCCCGCTTGTTCGCCCGCGAGACGCTGATGCACTCGCGGCCGCCGTCGGGGCTGTACTCCTGGCCGATCAGATCGGCGAGGTCGCCGATGCCGTCCCAGAAGTCCTCGAGGTTGCGCCGGCACTGGTCCATGTCGTTGTCGTACTGGTTGGCGAAGCGGCTGCCGTCGCACTCGGCGATGCGGATGCAGTCCATCTTCGCCTTGGTGACGATGAAGTCGGCTTCGTCGTTGTAGCAGCCGGGCAGGAGGACGATGAGGGCGGAGAGCAGGCCAAGGGTCGCGCGCAGGGACATCGTGGCGACCTTATATCACCGGCCTCGGAGCGCGGGAACCGGGGCGGCGGCGCCCTGTCGCGCGCCGTCGCGGACGCCAGCGGGCCGGCAGAACTTGCACCACGAGGCGGCGCAGTCGACCTGCAGCGAGCCGACGAGCGCCGGAGATCGGGCGCCGCGGACGACGACGCCGTCATCGCGCGGCACGGCGTAGGCGCCTCGTGGCCCCCGAACCGCTGGATATTATTCACCCGCGTCGCGGTCGTTCGACCGCGCGCGCGTGCGCTGCGGACGAGGACGGGCGCGGTAGCGGCGGGGAAACCCTCGCGTCCGACGCGTACGCGCTGGGGATCCGCCTGTCGATCGCGCGGCGCCAGGGTGGGGGCGTGGGCCCTCGGCGCTGAGCACGTCGCTCGCGGCTCGGCGCATGCGCCTGTGTGGCGAGGGCGGGCGCCAGGGTCCGGAGCAGACGAATGACCTGTCTTAATGAGCAGGTTCGGCGTGCGGCTCGCCTCACGTCGGCGCGGCGAAGCGGAGCACCCACTGGTTCGAGGTCGTCGGGCCGACCTCGCGGCGCTCGACCTCGGCGAGGGTCGGCGCCGCGGCGCCGACGATCGCCGCCGCCTCGTCGGCGTCGTCGTTGCGGTAGTGCTCGAAGCGGGCGCGCGAGGCTTCCGCGCGGCGGGTCTGCGCCGGCGTCCGCGCGAGGCCGAAGGCGACGTTGTCGACGATCGTCAGGGTGCCGCCGGGGCGCAGGCGAGCGGCGATCGCGGCGACGACGGCGGCTGGCGCCCGGAGGTGGTTCCACGAGCGCAGGAGGAGCGCGTGGTCGAAGCGGCGGTCGCCGAGGCCGAGCGGGTCGCTCGCGTCGCCGAGCGCCTCCGCCTCGCCGACGACGAGCTCGGCCTTCGGCGCGCGCCGGCGGATCGCCGCGACGGCGCGGGCGTCCGGATCGACGCCGACGTAGGTGATCGCCCCGGCGGCGAGGCGCGGCGCGAGGGCGCTGAAGTAGGGCGCCTCGCCGCAGCCGAGGTCGAGGACGTCGCCCTCGAGCTGCGCGAGCGCGGCGCGGACGAGGGCGTCGTCGCGGCTGAAGACGTCGACCTCGCTGGCGACGAAGAGCCCGGCGCAGGTCTCTTCGGCGGGGCAGCCCGCGCAGCGCGGCGAGCGGTCGAGCTTGACGAGGTCCGCCGCGAAGTCGTCCGGCGCCGGCTTGCGGCTGATGTCGACGTAGACCTGCCCGGTCCCGTGCTTGATCGCCGCGAGCTCGACGTCGCTGAAGTCGCGGGTCTGCGCGCGATAGCGCGCGATCCTCGGGCCGTGCTGGATCATCAGGTCGCGGCCGCGATCCCAAGGGGTGACGCCGTCGGCGAGGATCGGGCACGGCCCCGCCGGATCGTCGGCGGCCGTCACCATCGCCTCGTAGACGTAGTTGAAGGAGTTCGACCGCGGCGCGTCGCGCTTGGGCCTGAGCTCGTCGGCGCCGAAGACCTCGTGGTAGCCGCGGTAGAGCCCGGGGCAGGGCCCGCGGAGCGAGCAGCCGGCGCACGCCGGCGGGTGGAGCTTATTGGCGTCGTCGACCGGGAAGAAGTCGGGCTCGCCGATCTCGATCATCGTCCGGTAGGCGTGGGTCTTGAGGTCGTCGAAGCGGTCCTCGTAGCCGGGCATCAGGCACAGCGGGAGGGCGCCGTGGCGGAAGCGCGGGCCCTGGCCGGCGGCCTTCTCTTCGCCGTAGGCGATCGCCTCGCGGATCTTCGCCGCCGCCTCCGCGACCCGCGGCATCAGGTGATCGAAGAGGCGCGAGCCGCCGCCCTTGGGCTCGACCATCGAGAACTTCACGGTCGCGTCGCGGTAGGGGAGCACCGAGTCGACGAGCGGCCGCAGGTGGTCGACGTTGCGGGTCGTGACGACGCAGTTGATGTGGAGGTCGAGGCCGCGGCCGCTCAAGTTGTCGAGGGCGCCGTAGGTCTGCTCGAAGGCGTCGGAGCGGACCATGAGGTTGTGGATCTTCGCCGTGCCGCCGTGCAGCGACAGGTAGATGTAGCGCAGGCGGTGCTCGCAGAGCTCGTCGACCAGCGCCTTGTAGGCGAGCATGCGGCCGTTGGTGACGAGGCCGAAGTCGAGGCCGAGCGAGGCGCTGAGGCGGGCCCAGTGCGTGAGCTCGGGGCGGATCGTCGGCTCGCCGCCGGAGAGGACGATCATCGTGTGTCCGAGCGCCGCGGCCCTGCGGATCTTGCCGTCGATCTCCGCCGTGTCCCCGTCGATGTGGCGGATCTCGAGGGTGTGACAGAAGCTACAGTGGTCGTTGCAGCTGTAGCCGACCTTGATCAGCGCCTTCATCGCCAGCGGCGGACGATAGCACGGGCGCCGATCCGCGCCGACGGCCGGTGAGCCCGGGGTCTGCGTGCGCGTTCATGGGCGGGCGCCGGGGCCGGTGACGCGCACCTCGCTTGACCGCCAAAGCCATCGCGGGCTAGCCTCAGTTCGCAGGCAGGAGACGATTGTCGATGTCCGATGGAGTGAGCACGCTGGGTCGCCGTAAGGTCCTTCTCTCGATGGGAGCGACGGTCGGCGTCGCAGCTGCCGCGGCGGTCGCCACGTCGAAGCCGGCGACGGCCTCGTCGCCGCGCGCCAGCCAGCGCGAGCAGGTCGAGCTCCTCCTCGGCCCGGCGCTCGCCGGCGACGCCCTCCGGGGCTGGCAGATCGCCTCCGCTGGCGGCGTCCGCCTCGGCGCCGTGGCGATCGAGATGCGCATGCCGAGCGGCGAGCGCTTCCACGTCGAGCTCCTCCGCCGCGACGCCGACGGACCGCAGGCGATCGCCGAGACCGAGCACTTCGCGCTCTTCGTGAGCAACCGCGGCGACGGTGCGACCGCGACCGACGAGGTCCAGGGCCGCGGGGTTCTCGCGCTGCGCCGCTACCTCGCCCGCCGCGAGGTCGAGCTCGCCGCCGCTGGCCTCGCGCTCCCCGAGGTGATGACCCTCCGCGAGCGTGACCGGGCCTACCCCGATGGTCACTTCTCGCCCCGCGCCTGAGCGCCGACGAGTCGCTGTCCTGGCGGTCGCCGAGTGCGACAACCGCTGCCTCTTCTGCTGCCGCGAGGGGCTCGCGGAGGATCTCGAGGCCGCCGCCGGTGATCTCGCCGCGCGCCTCGACGACGCCCGCGCCCGCGCCGACGAGATCACCTTCGTCGGCGGCGAGCCGAGCCTCCTCGGCGGGGGGAGCGATGGGGGCGAGGGTCTGGTCCGGGCGGTCGCGGCGGCCCGTGAGCGCGGCTTTCGGGCGGTCGGGATCCAGAGCCACGGCCGCCACCTCGCGCCGCTGATCGATCGCCTCATCGACGCCGGGCTCAGCGATCTCCACCTGTCGATCCACGGCGACGGCGCGGCGGTCCACGACTATCACGTCGGCGTCGACGGGGCCTTCGACGCGGTCAGCCGCACCCTCGCCGCGGCCCGCCGCCGGCGCCTCGAGGTCGCGGTGACGACGGTGCTCACCCGCTCCAACCTCCGCAACCTCGCGGCCTTGCCCGGGTGGCTGCGCGAGCGCGGGGTCGCGGCCTGGTGCGTCGCCGTGCCGGTCGTCGCCGGCGGGGCCCGTCGGCGCTTCGAGGCCCTCGTGCCGCGCCTCGGCATGGCCGTCCCGCACGCCCTCCGGGCCCTCGACCTCGCCCGTCGTCG
>JAGQIT010000600.1 GCA_020431135.1 Myxococcales bacterium
GATCCCCGGCGTCGCGCCGACGAGGATCAGCCCCGCGGGGCGCGGCCACACGAGCCCCGCCGCGCCGTCGCCGAGAACGAGCGAGAGGGCGAGGCGCCCGCCCATCGAGTAGCCGAGGAGCACGTAGGGTCCGCGAGTGACGGCAGCGAGTAGCTCGGCGAGCCCCGCCGCCACCGCAGGCATCGCGTAGGCCGCGGCGCGCTCGGGCGCGGCGGAGCGGCCGTGTCCGGGGATGTCCACGGTGATCCAGTCGCAGTCGAGCGCGTCGCCGGGAGCGGCGATCAGCGGGGAGAAGTCCTCGCCGCTGCCGGCGAAGCCGTGGAGGGCGACGATCGTCGGGCGCTCCGCGGCCCCGTCGCCGACCTCGCCGGCCTCGCCGACCTCGCCGACAGGCCACCGCCGCAGCGACCACTCTAGGCCGCCGGCGACCCTGCGCTCGGGCGCCGCGCTCACTGGCAGACGTTGCCGGGGCCGTCAGCGACCGTCACGCACTTCTTGCCCGCGGGACAGGGCTTCTTCGGGCCGCAGGGGATCCCGCAGGTCTTGAACTTCGGCCCGCTCGGTCCGGCGATCCCGTAGTACTCGATGCACTCCTCGCCCTTGGCGCAGACGGCCTCGCCGCACTGGACCCCGCCGCCCGGATCGCCGCCGCTGTCGCCCGCGCCCGGCGATCCGCCGCCGCCGACGACCCCGCCCGAGGACGGCGCCGGGGCCATCGTCTGGCCGTTGGTCGTGTACCAGATGCACTGGTCGCTGACGCAGCCGCAGGCCGCCGTCGCCGGGACCTCGCCGGGGAGCAGCTCGCAGGTCGTCATCACCCCGGGATCGGCGGAGCAGACCTCGCTGCCGCAGCCGCCGACGAGGCAGTCGGCGTCGGCGCTGCAGTCGTTCTTGAAGCCCGCGCCCTCGCGGCGGCCGTACTGCGGGTGATCGGCGGCGAGCATCGGCGTCCGCGCCTCCCCGCCCCCACCTGCGCCCGCCGAGTCGCCCGCCGAGGCCCCGCCGCCGATCGGCTTCCCGCTCCCAGCGCCGCCGATCGGCTTCCCGTCGGAGTTCGGCTTGGAGCTCGGCGGCTGGCTGCCGCCGTCGCAGGCGGACCCGGCCGCGAAGGCGAGTCCGGCGACGAAGGCGAGGATGGTGGAGGAATTGCGGCGTGCCATCGCCGCGGACGCTACCACAGCCGCGCGCCGAGGAGAGCCCGGCGCGCGCCTCCGCGGCGGCGCGAGCCCACACCGGACGCTCGCCGCAGCCTGCAGGACCCGCGGCTCCCCCTGCCGAACACGACCCCGCGACGCCCGCTCAGACCGGCTCACAGAAGCGGGCGAGGATCGTCTTGGTCCCGTGCGTGGCGAAGCGGAGGCTGAGCTTGAGGTTGTCGCCGAACCCAGACCAGCCGAGGACCTCGCCCTCGCCGAACTTGCGGTGGCGGACCCGCATGCCGATGAAGATCGGCACCCCCTCGCCGCCGCTGTCGTCGACGTAGTCGTCGTCGCCCCCGGGCGCCGCCGCGTCGTCGTAGACGATGTCGCTGTCCCAGCGCGGCTCCGGCGCGGGCTTTCGCGGCGCGCCCCCGAAGTCGCCGGACCACGACGGGCTCAGGGGCGCCGGCGCCGAGACCGGCTTCGCCGACGGCGAGTGGAGGTTTTGCACCGCTCCCTGCGGGAGCTCGCGGACGAAGCGCGAGAGCTGGCCGACCTGGGCCTGACCGTAGAGGCGCCGCGCCTGGGCCCAGGTGATCGTCAAGCGCCGCTTGGCCCGGGTGACGGCGACGTAGGCGAGGCGGCGCTCCTCCTCCATCTGAGCGTTGTCGTCGAGGACCCGCGCGTGCGGGAAGACCCGCTCCTCCATGCCGGTGAGGTAGACGTGGCGGAACTCGAGCCCCTTGGCGCTGTGGATCGTCATCAGGGTGACGGCGCCGCCGGACTCCGCGTCCGCCTCGCCGTCGGCGTCGCTGAGGAGCGCGACCTGCTCGAGGTAGTCCGCGAGCGACGCGTCGGGCTGCTCCTCGGAGAACACCGAGAGCTCGCCGACGAACTCCTGGAGGTTCTCGAGGCGATCACGCGACTCCTCGCTGGCGTCGCCGGCGAGCATCACCCGGTAGCCCGTGACCTCGAGGATCTCCGCCGCGAGCTCGCCGAGGTCCTTGCCCACGGACGCCTCGCGCAGGCCGTCGATGAGGCGGCGGAAGCCGACGATCCGCCGGCAGGCCGCGACACCGAGGCCGGCGGCCGCGGCCTCGCCCTCCTCGAGCATCTCGTAGAGGCTCTTGCCCTCGGCGCTCGCCTGGGCGATCAGGCGGTCGAGCGAGGTCTTGCCGATCTTGCGCGCCGGGACGTTGATGATCCGCGCGAGGTCGACGTCGCTGCGCGGGTTGACCATCAGCCGCAGGTAGGCGAGGAGGTCCTTGATCTCCTTGCGGTCGAAGAAGCGCAGGCCGCCGTAGATCGTGTAGTTGAGCTGGCGGCGGATCAGCGCCTCCTCGAGCGCGCGCGAGAGGGCGTGCGTCCGGTAGAAGACGGCGATCTCCGCCGGGTCGACGCCCGCGGCGAGATCCTCCGCGACGAGCCCGGCGATCAGCCGGGCCTCGTCGACCTCGTCGTGGGTCATGAGCACGCGGATCGGCTCGCCCTCGCCGAGCTCCGAGCGCAGCGCCTTGCCGAAGCGGCCGCTGTTGCGCCGGATGATCGCGTTGGCCCCGTCGAGGATCTTCGTCGTGCTCCGGTAGTTCTGCTCGAGGCGGATCACCTCGCACTCGACGTGGCGATCGGGGAAGTTGAGGATCTGCGTGACGTCGGCGCCGCGCCAGCCGTAGATCGCCTGGTCGTCGTCGCCGACGACCATCAGCTCGGCGCGCGTCGACAGGAGATCGATGAGCTCGGCCTGGACCGGGTTCGTGTCCTGAAACTCGTCGACGACGACGTGGTCGAAGCGGCGGCGCAGGCGGGCGACGGCCTCGAGGTCGTCGTCGACGCTGAGGGCGACGAGGTCGCCGAGCTGGCCGCCGCCCGGGCTCGCTCCGAAGCCCGGCCCTGGCCCCATCGCGCTCATGTCCGGCAAGGGCGGCAGCGGCGGATCCCCGGGGTCACGCCGCGGCTCGGCCGGCGCGTTGAAGTCGATCATCCCGGCGAGCCCCTGGGCGAAGTCCGAGAGCGGCAGCGCCGTCTGGGCGTTCTCCTGCTCCTGCTCCTGCTCCTGCTCCGTCTCCTTCGCCTCCGCCTTGCGCGGCCGCCGGGCGATGACGCGCGAGACCTTGGCGGCCGCCGGGCGCCGCGGCGCGTCCATCTTCGCCTTGCGCAGGAGCTCGACCGCGAGCACCAGGAGGTCGCCGAAGTCGGCCGCGTCGCCGGCCCGGACGAGCCGC
Source organism: Myxococcales bacterium (assembly GCA_020431135.1). Lineage (GTDB taxonomy): Bacteria > Myxococcota_A > Polyangia > Nannocystales > Nannocystaceae > JADJRG01. Next base: position 3,362 of record JAGQIT010000600.1, read on the forward strand.
TGGTAGCGGACCATCGCCTTGTAGGCGAGCGAGCGGATTGGTTCGTCGAGCCTGAGCTCGTCGATCCGCGACGGCCCCATGCCGCGGTTCTTCAGTCGATCGAGGTAGCCGAGCACCGCCTTCGGGGCGAGCGTCGTGCTGCTGATCTTGAGGTCGGCGAAGACCCGCTTCATCACCGCGAGCTGATCGCCGGTGTCGTAGATCGAGAAGTGCGGCGAGAGGCCGACCGGGCGGCCCCAGCGGCGGAGGATCCGGGCGCAGATCGAGTGGAAGGTGCCGACCCAGAGCTTGCGCGTGTCGTGGATGTCGCCGGAGATCGCGGAGATCCGCTCGCGCATCTCCGCCGCCGCCTTGTTGGTGAAGGTGACCGCCAGGATCCGCCAGGGCGGCACCCCCTCGTCGAGGAGCGCCGCGACCCGGTGGGTGATCACGCGGGTCTTGCCCGTGCCGGCGCCGGCGAGCACGAGGAGCGGTCCGCCGCGGTGATCGACCGCCGCCTGTTGAGCGGGGTTGAGGAGCACGCCGTGCTCATACCACGGGAACGCCTCCGCGCCGACGGCGCGAAGGCCGAACACCGCTAGCCGCTGAGGTTCACGGTCGCCGACGCCTGCTCGCACACCGGCGGGCAGCCGGGGCCGTTGGGCTCGGTGCGGACGTAGTCGGGGGAGAAGTCGGCCTCGCCGACCGCCTCGCCGTCGCGGCGGATCGTCAGCTTGACGCGCTCCGGGTGCTGGCGGTCGAGGATGATCCCGCTGAAGCTCTGGCCGGCCGGCGCCATCGCGCAGCCCGACTCCTCGATCAGCACGGCCTCGGTCGAGCACTTGACGCTCGGCCCGGCCTCGCAGGCCTTCAGCGGCAGCGACCCCTCGCAGGTGGTCACGGCGCCGTCGAGCTCGACCTCGAAGACGTAGGCGCCCGCCGGCATCCCGGCGCTCGGCTCCAGGGCGATCCGCAGGCCGTCCATGCAGCCGATCTGGGTGCAGACCTTGGGCGGCTCGCTGCGCGTGCAGGCGAGGCCGAGGCCGAGGAGCAGCGCGGCGCCGCCGAGGGCCGGACGGAGAGCGCGGTTGAGAGCGCGGGTGAGTGCACGCATCGCAGCGAGTCTGACACAGACGCGGCGGCGCGCCCTCACTTCCCCGGGAGGAAGCAGAAGCCCACCGCCGACGCGGCCATCTCGACCCGGAGGTCGCGGCGCATGCGCTGGAGCACCTCGCCCTCGGCCGTGCCCTCGCGGCCGTCGTCGGCGTCCGGCGGCGGCTCGAGGAGGGTGAGCTCGAGGAGGCGGAGGTCGTGGAGAACGACGCTGAAGCCGACCTCCGGGCTGCCGATGGTGACGGTCGCCGTCCGCCGGCTCGCCTGCCCCGCCGGCACGCGCTCGCGCCAGCGGAAGAAGCCGCTCCCCTTGTGCTCCGGGAGGACGACGACCAGCGAGGTCGCGCTCACCGGCGCCGTCCGCCGCAGGCCGCGGGTCGCGTCGAGATCGATCTCCTGGGCGATCGTCAGGGCCTCGACGCGGGTGATGAACGAGCACTCCTCGACGAGGCCGTCGATCTCGATGCGGTGGTCGGTCGCCGGCGCGGGCTCGCGCTGCTCCTGGGCCTCGCCGCCGATCGGCCGCGCCCGCCGGTACATGTGACGGACGCCGCCGGGGCTCAGGGTCAGGCCGATCTTCGCGCGCTCGCGGCAGGCGTCGTCGATCGCCGGCACCGTCAGCGAGGTGATCACGACGTCCTCGAGGAGCATCCGCGAGAGCTGGAGGCCGTCGCTGCCGACGAGGGTGATCGCCCCGTCGCTGCCGGCGATCGGCTCGCCGAAGGAGCGCAGGACCCAGGCGTAGAAGCTCCGCGGCATCCCCGGCCAGGCCCGGCACTGGAGCTGATCGCGGCGGCTGTAGCGACGCCCGGTCGGCCCGGTCTCGACGTCGCCGCAGGCGCTCGCCCCGGCGACGTCCGCGAGCCACCCCGCGAAGACGCCGTCGAGTTCGACCGCATAGCGGTTCGAGTCGGCGTCGCGCTTGCCCTTGAGCTTCGCCATCCGCGTCTCTCCACGGTAGCACGCGGCCGTCGAGGCGCGCCGGTGAAGCGTGAGGCGGCCCACGCGCAATCGCCGCGTGCCTGTGCTCCCCCCGCCTACAACGACGCCGGCCGCGGTCTCCTACTCGTCGGCGCGGCGATCGAAGCGTGGCACCGGCGCGTGGCAGTACGGCGTCTTCTTGGTCCGCACGTAGTAGTCCTGGTGATAGGCCTCGGCGGTCCAGAAGGTCCCGGCGTCAGCGACTTCGGTGGCGACCTCGTAGCCGTTGGCCTTGAGCTTGCCTATGAGCTCGTCGACCGCCGCCCGCTGCTCGGGCCCGGTGACGAAGACCGCCGAGCGATACTGCGTGCCCATGTCCGGCCCCTGGCGGTCGACCTGCGTCGGGTCGTGGATCTCGAAGAAGCGCTTGGCGACCTCGGCGTAGCTGATCATCGCCGGGTCGAAGCTGACGCGGACGGTCTCGGCGTGGCCGGAGGCGCCGCTCGACACCTCCTCGTAGGTCGGCTCGTCCTTGTCGCCGCCCATGTACCCGGACTCGACGTCGATCACCCCGGGCATCATCTCGAGGAAGTGCTCGACGCCCCAGAAGCAGC
>JAGQIT010000601.1 GCA_020431135.1 Myxococcales bacterium
TCGTCTCCATCAGCGCGGCGACCGACGAGGCGTGGCACAGGCGCGTGCAGTGGTCGACGTTGTTGGTCTTGAAGCCGGCGCGGATGAGCTTCTGGAAGAGGTAGGCCTCCTCGTTCGAGCACTTCGCCGAGCCGAAGCCGGCGAGCGCCTTGCCGCCGTGGGCGTCGCGGATCCCCTTGAGCTTGGCGGCGACGAGGTCGAGCGCCTCCTCCCAGGTCGCCTCGCGGAACGCCGGCAGGACCTCGCGGTAGTCGACGAGGCCGCCGGCCTTCTTGCCCTTCTTCTGGCGGACGGCGCTCGACAACGGGCCCTTGGGGTAGGCGGCGTCGACGCGGATCAGCGGCTTCGTCAGGCGGTGGCCGTGGCTCGCGTAGTCGAAGCCGTAGCGGCCCTTGACGCAGAGGCGGCGGTCGGAGACCCGGCTGTCGCGGCCGTCGATCCAGGCGACCTTGTTGCGCGCGTCGTCGACGTGGGCCGTGACCGCGCAGCCGACCCCGCAGTAGGGGCACAGCGTCTCGACCTGGCGCAGCTCGGCCGGCGGCCTGAGGGGCGCCGCGAGCTCCTTGTTGACGAGCGCGTCGGTCGGGCACGCGTCCATGCACTCGCCGCAGGAGACGCAGCTCGAGTCGCCCATCGGCTGGTCGAGGTCGAAGGCGATCCGCGCGCGGTAGCCCTTGCCCGTCCGGGTGATGACCTCGTTCGACTGGACCTCGTCGCAGGCGCGGACGCAGCGATCACAGAGGATGCACGCCTGGTGATCGACGCCGATCACCTTCGACGAAGCGTCGGTCGGGCGCGCGCCGCCGCAGGGGAGGCCGAGCGGGCCGGCGTCGCCCGTGCGCTCGCGGACGCCGAAACGATCGGCGAGCGGCAGGAGGAGGTTGCCCTGGGTCCGGGCCTGCCGGCGCTCGGCTGGCTGATCGGCCATGAGCAGCGCGGTCAGCATCGTCCGGTGCTTGTCGAGCGCCGGCGAGGTCGCCGTGACCTCCATGCCGGCCTCGACCGGGCGCACGCAGCTCGCCGCGAGCACGCGGCCGCCGACGTCGACGACGCACATCCGGCAGACGCCGACCGGGCGGTAGCGAGGGTCGTGGCAGAGCACGGGGATGTCGATCCCGTTCGCCTTCGCCGCCTCGTAGATCGTCGCCCCCTTGGGCGCGGTGACCCTCTTGCCGTCGATGGTCAGCTCGACCCGCTCGCTCGCTCCCTCGTGGCTCGACTCAGACATCGGCGCGATGATACCGCCCGCGCGCGCGCGTCGGCGGTCCGCTCTTCTGGCGCCGCGCCGACGGGGCCCCAAGCGCGCGAGCCGCACCCGCGCGCCGAGTCACGCTGTTTCGGCCCTTGCCAACCCTGGTAGCCGTTCGCAGGCTTTTCGCTCGCGGGCCCCGCAGCGCCGTGCAACAAGCCCGACGTCGCGGCTGCGCAGCCGCCCACGCCGCCATGAGCCTCCTCTCACCGCTTCATCTCCTCCGCTACGGCGCCGCCAACCTCGGGGCGCCCCTCCTCACCGCCGCCGCCGGCTGGATCGCCTACAGCCGCCTGGCGATCGACCACGAGGTCGCCCTGCCGCCGGCGCTCGCGGCCGAGCACGACACCTTCTCCAGCGTCGCCGGCAAGCTCGGCTACTACGTCGATCGCCACGCCGCTGGCCGCCCGCTGGTGCTGCTCCACAGCGTCAACGCGGCCGCCTCGGCCTTCGAGATGCGCCCGCTCTTCGAGCACTTCCGCGGCAGCCGCCCGGTCTACGCGCTCGACCTCCCGGGCTTCGGCTCGTCGACGAGGAGCGACCGCGACTACGCGCCGACCCTCTACCGCGACGCGATCGTCGACTTCCTCACCGCGGTCGTCGGCGCCCCGGCGGACGTCATCGCCCTCTCGCTCGGCTGCGAGTTCGCGGCGCTCGCCGCCAACCTCCGCCCCGAGGCCTTCCGCAGCCTCGCGTTCATCTCGCCGACGGGGCTCAGCGCCGAGGAGCGCGGCGGCGACAGCCCGCGCGCCCGCCGGGTCCACAGCACCTTCGACATGTCTCTGTGGCGCCAGCCCTTCTACGACCTCCTGGTCTCGCGCCCGAGCCTCAAGTACTTCCTCAAGCGATCGTTCGTCGGCGAGGTCGATCCGGGGCTCCTCCACTACGCCTTCCTGACTTCGCACCAGAAGGGCGCGGTCCATGCCCCGCTCTGCTTCATCTCCGGCCGCCTGTTCACGCCGGCGATCGCCGAGAGCACCTACGTCCGCCTCCAGCGGCCTACCCTGGCGATCTACGATCAGGACGCCCACGTCAGCTTCGAGCGCCTGCCCGAGCTGATGGATCGCAACAAGCACTGGCGGGCGATCCGGATCGTCCCGACCCGCGGCCTGCCGCACTGGGAGAAGCTGCCGGAGACGGTGGCCGCGCTCGAGGCGTTCTGGGCGAGCGCCGACGAGAACGTGGCGGACGACGAGCCCGCTGAGGAGGCGAGCGTCGAGGAGGCGAGCGTCGAGGAGGCGAACGCCGAGGAGGGCGCCGACGCGTCCTCACAGGCGGCGAGCGCCGACGACGCGGAGGGAGACGCGCCGGCCGACGTCGATTCAGACCCCGCGTCGACGGGCGAACCCGCGACCGACGAGTCACCGGAGAGCGCCGGCGCCGACGACGAGGCCTCCGCGTAGCGGCGGGCGTCGACCCTGCACACACTGCGCGCGGCGAGGCATCTCGCCGCGCTAGTGTCTTGTCGTGTTCACCGGAGTACGCGCGCCCGCGCCGGCGACCCTGCTCGCCCTCGGCGTCCTCCTCGGGGCCTGCGAGGGCGCCGACACGGAGGAGTCCGACGATCCCGCCGACGATCCCGCCGAAGATCCCGCCTGTACGCCGACGGTCACGTTCGCCGATCCGCTCCTCGCAGCGCAGCTCTACGAGGACCGCCCTGGCGAGTGGAGCACGCGGTTCGACGGGTCCGTCAACCTCATCTGCGAGGAGGGCTTGGGCTGCGGCAACCTCTACGGGATCCGCGACTTCGACGGGATCCAATGCACCAACATCCAGCTCGTCGACTGCGTCAACTGCCCCGTCGAAGACCTCCGCCCGCTCCGCAACGTCAAGTGGCTGACGCTCAGCGGCGCCGCCATCCGCGACCTCGACGGCCTCCGCGACTTCGCCGACCTGCGGACGCTGACGATCTCGGGCACCGCGCTCGAGAACGTCGACGCGCTCTTCGCCGGTGACGCGGACTTCTCGTCGCTCGAGAGCATCAGCCTCGTCGGCGTCGGGATCGCGACGATCACCGGCGCGCCGGACCTCCCGCGGCTCGAGATCCTCGGCCTGGGCGGCAACGGGCTGACCGAGCTCCCGCCGCCGATCCCCAGCGTCGAGCAGCTCTACCTCGCGGACAACGACCTGGCGGAGGTCCCCGCGGCCGCCGACTGGCCCGCCCTCGAGAAGCTCGTGCTCACCGACAACCGCGTCGTCGAGCTCGCGCCGCTCGCCGGGCACGCCGCGCTCCGACGCCTCGAGCTCGCCGGCAACCGGATCTCCGACGTCAGCGCCCTCTCGGGGAGCTCGCTCGGCTACCTCGATCTCTCGCGCAACCTCGTCACCTCGGTCGGCGACCTGACCCTGCCGGAGGTCGGCACGCTGCTCCTCAGCGACAACCCCCTCAGCGACGTCAGCGGGCTCGTCGCGCCGATGCTCCTCGCCTTGTCGGCGAACGGCGCTGCGCTCGTCGACCTCCCCCCAGCCAGCGCCCTGCCCTCGCGCGAGCTCGACCTCGTCGGCAACATGATCCACGACCTCGCGCCCCTGGCCGCCGCAGGGGCGCTCGAGCGACTCGACCTCTCGGGCAACCCCGTCGACCTCGCGACGCTGCCAGCGGGCTTCGCCGCCGACAGGCTGCTTCTCGATGACACCGGACTGACGAGCCTCGAGGGCATCGTGGGCGCCCGCTGGAGAACGTTGAGCGTCGCCGACAACGCGATCAGCGACCTGACCCCCCTCGCCGCCCTCGACCCGGCGCTCGGCGACTTCGACACGATCGAGCTCGCCGGCAACCCGATCACCACCCTCGCGCCCCTCGACGGCGCCGCTTGGGACCACCTCGGCCTCGCGCGCACCGGCTTCAAGGCGCTGGGCGAGCTCCTCGGGCCGGCGAGCGCCGTGCGCTCGTTCGATCTGCGGAGCAACGCGATCGCCGACGCCAGCGCCCTCGCCGACGGCCCGCTGCGCGCGCGCTCGCTCGACCTCTCCGACAACCTCATCAGCGCGTTCCCGGCGGTCCTCTCCGCCGACGACGACCTCCGGTCGCTCGACCTCTCCGACAACCCGCTGGCGACCCTCGGGCCGCTGCCCGCGTCCCTCGATACGTTCGCCTGCGGGCGCTGCGCGCTGACGACGCTCGACGGGCTCATCGCGCCGGACGCCGCCCTCCGCGACGTGGATCTCACGGCGAACCCGCTCACCTCGCTCGCGGCCGTGGCGGAGGTCAGCGAGCTGCGGCACCTCGTCCTCGACGAGGTCCCCGGGCTCGACCTCACGCCGCTGTCGCAGCGCGAGCACCCCCTCTACCGCCTCTCGGCGCGGCGCCAGGGGCTCACGGACGCCGCCGCGCTCGTCCCCCTCGCGTCGCGCCTGGATCTCGAGGACAATTTCCTGCGCGACCTCCCACCCGGCGGCTCGCCAAGCCCGCGTGACACGCCCGAGCACCCAGGCCTCACGCTCACAGGCAACCCCGTCGAGCTCGACCCCCTCGCGCTCCTCGCGGAGTGCGGCGCCCGGGACATCTCCCTCAGCCCTTTCTACTGCTACTACGCGGATCCTGGCTCCTGAGCCCGACGAGGCGCGCCCGCAGCTCCCCCACGGCGTCGACCTCCGCGAGCGCGGCTCGCCGCCGCCGTCGACATCGTCTATAGATCCGCCGATGTCCCCGTTCGAAGTCGCCGCCTCCGCGGCCGCCGTCGCCGCGGCCCTGTGCTGGCTCGCCGCTGAGATCACCGGCGAGCACTCCTGGGTCGACCGCGTGTGGTCGATCCTGCCGCCGGTCTACGTCGCCTACTTCGCCTTCGCGGCCGACTTCACCGATCCGCGCCTGCTGACGATGGCGATCCTCGCGGCGCTCTGGGGCGGCCGCCTGACCTACAACTTCGCGCGCAAGGGCGGCTACGCCCCGGGCGGCGAGGACTATCGATGGGCTGTCCTTAGGGCCAGGATGCGCCCCTGGCAGTTCCGCCTCTTCAACCTCTTCTTCATCGCCGGCCTGCAAAACGCGCTCCTCTTCCTCCTCGCGCTGCCGGCCTACGAGGCGCTCGTCCGCGCCGGGACGCCGTGGGGGCTCATCGACACGATCGCCGCGCTCCTCTTCCTCCTCTTCCTGACCCTCGAGACCGTCGCCGACGAGCAGCAGTGGCGATTCCACCAGGGCAAGGCGGCCCGCCGCGAGCGCGGCGAGGAGGGCCCGAACTTCTGCACGACCGGCCTCTTCGCCGTCGTCCGCCACCCGAACTTCACCGGCGAGATCTTGATCTGGTGGAGCTTCTACCTCTTCTCCGTCGGCGCCGGCGCGGACTGGTGCGGCCCGGCGCTCCTCGGGCCGGTGCTGCTGACGGCGCTCTTCCAGGGCTCGACCGCGTTCACCGAGTCGATCTCGCTGAGCAAGTACCCGGAGTACGCCGAGTACCAGGAGTCGACGCCGCGCCTGCTGCCGCGGCCGTGGCGACGCTGAACTCGCGGCATCCCCCGCGTCGCGCCGCCATCCTCGCGCGCGAGGGACCCGGGTCGCGCCTACGAGGTCACGCGCCTCAGGCGAGCACACACGCGACGCAGGGCGCTCGTCACCAGGCCCAGAAGCGCAGGCCGATGATTTGGTGGCGGAGCAGGTAGAGCGTCATGCCGAAGGCCGCGAGGGCGGCCGCGCTCGGGACCAGGCGGGCGAACCAGTGGATGACCCCGCGGACGTGGGCCCGAACGGCCTCCGCGACGGCGAGCGCCGACGCGGCCGCGAAGGCGACGGACACCGCGCAGAGGCCGATCGACAGCGGGTTCGCGCTGATGAAGGCCTCGCGGCGGATGACCTCGGCGAGCGTCAGGAGCATGGCGAAGAAGAGGATCCCCGCGAGCCCCGACCAGAGGTGCAGGGCCGCCTCACCGGGGGCTGAGCGGCGGCCACGGAGGCGGCGGACGCCGGCCGCGAGCGCCCAGGCGAGCGACCACAGCGGCGCGAGCTGGAGGAGCGTCAGGGCGGCCTGGAGGGCGGCGAGGCGGGTCCAGGCGAAGGCGAAGGAGCCCGACTCGAAGTAGGCCATGCCGGCGACGAGGATCCGCTCGCCGTCGGCGTCGGCGGTCAGGCGGACGCTGGTGCCGCCCTCGCGCGGGTGGCGGTAGCCGCCGTCGCCGGTCGGCACCATCGCGATCTCGCCGCCGATCAGGCGCTCGAGGACGACACCGTCCGCAGATGGCCGAACAGACAGGCCCGCGATCGCGCGATCGATGAAGCTAAAGAGCTCGATCCGCGGGTTCTCGAGGCCGTAGTAGCCCGCGGCCGCGGCGATCGCCGGCTCGTCCGGCGGCGCGATCGGCCGCGCAGGGAGCTCGCGATCGCGGGTGAGGTAGGCGAAGAGCAGCGCCCGGATCTCGACGTAGGCGCGGACCGAGTGCGTCGCGTTCAGGAGCATCACGTAGCCGACGCCGAGCTCGGGGAAGTAGCGGTAGCACGAGAGGAAGCCGGGCAGGCCGCCGTCGTGGCCGCGGCCGACGACCGGGTGGAGCACGTCGCCGTAGTTGCCGAGGCCGTAGCTGCCGTCGGTGCCGCGGTAGGGGAGCGTCTCGGTCCGCTCGATCCGCGCCATCGACTCGGGGCCGACGATCGCCGGGCCGCCGTCGCCGCGGCGGATCCAGAAGTGGACGAGGCCGGCGAGCTCGCGCGGCGACGCCAGGAGGGCGCCCGCCGGGGCGTGGCTGATCGGGCGGAAGACCGCCGGGGTCCCGGGGCCCGTGTGCCCGGTGGCGAGGCGCCCGGCGAGCTCGGGCGTCCGCCGAAAGCGGGCGCTCTCCATCCCGAGCGGGGCGAGGACCTCGCGGCGCAGGTAGTCCTCGTAGGACTCGCCCGTCGCCCGCTCGATCGCGTAGCCGGCGATCGTGTAGCCGGGGTTCGAGTAGGACATCCGGCTGCCGGGTCGCCAGCGCGCCTGACG
>JAGQIT010000602.1 GCA_020431135.1 Myxococcales bacterium
CCGCCGCCGCTGCCGCCGGACTTGCTGCCGCCCGACTTCTTGCACTTCGACGGATCGAGGAGACAGTCGACCGAGACGTCCTCGGGCTCCTTCTTCTCCTCCTTCTTCGGCGCGGGCTCCTTGGTCCCAGCGTCGCCCGCGGGCTTGTCGCCCGCCGCTGCGGTGCCGCCGGTCTTCTTCTTCTTCTTGCCCGACGACTTCTTCTTGCTCGACGAGCCAGACGAATCGGCGGCCTCCTCGGAGCCGTCGTCGTCGCCCTCGTCGTCGCCCTCGTCCTCGTCCTCGTCCTTGCTCTTCTTCTTCTTGTCGTCCTCGTCGCGGCTGCCACCGCCGCCCGCCTCGACGACCTTGATGATCTCGGTGGTCTTGCCCTCCGGGGGCGGACGCGTGATCACGTAGCCGGTGATCCCGAGGAGGCCGAGCGCGAGAACGCCGATGAGGGCGTAGAGCGGCCCGTTCGACGACTTGACCGGCTCAGGCGCTACGATCGGCGCCTCCTTGTCGGGGCTCTCGATGCTCAAGGGCGCCGCCGCGAGGCCGCCGAAGCCGCCGCCGAAGCTGGGGATCGCCGCGTCGCCGAAGCCCTCGCTGCCGGGCGATCCGCCGTCGCCGCCGCCGCCGTCGCCGCCGTCGCCGAGCATCGCGCTCATCGCACGGATGTCGATGAGACCCGATCCCTCGCCCTGCGCGGTGGTCTGAGACGGAGCGCTCGAGGCCGGCGCGACCGAGAAGGACGGACCCGAGGCGACGGGCTGCTGCGCCGCCGGGCTCCCGCCGCCGCCGCCACCGCCGCCGCCGCCGAGGGCGACCGCGGAGAGGCTGTCGAGCGAGAAGAGAACCGAGTTCTCGTTGCGCGCGCCGGTGAGGTCGTTGACCCGCGGCGAGTGGCCCGAATCCATCTCGGGCTCGGGCTCAGGCTCGGGCTCCGAGAAGCCAGAGCTGTAGTCCTCGTCGCCGCCGCCGAAGGGATCGGCCGCGGGAGCGGCCGCCACCACGGGCTCAGGCTCAGGCTCGGGGGCGGCCGCAGCCGCCGGCGCCGACGCCATGAGATCGCTGAAGAGATCGACCTCGCCGAGGGTCAGCCAGTCGTCGAAGCCCTCCTGCCAGACCGAAGTGTCGCGATCGATCTCGCCAGCGGCGAAGCGGTCGCGGACCTCCTGCTCCGAGAGAGGACCGACGGTGTCGCCGTCGATCGCGAGGTGCCAACCCAGGTCGCCGCCGGCGTCCTGCTCAGGCCCCTGATCCGGATCCGCAGCGCCAGCCGCCGCCTCGTCAGCGCCGCCATCCGCCTTGTCGCGGACGATGATGACGTTGCTGCACTTCTTGCAGCGGATCTTGAAAGTCTTGCCGCGGACCTTTTCGTCCGCGATCGAGTATTTGGCTCCGCACTTATCGCATTCGATCTTCATGAGCGTGCTTCCTGGGAGTCGCGCACCACGGTGCGAAGGCACCCTTTGAACCCACCACGTCCGCGGGGCCGTCAGTATAGGGAAAGGGGGAAGTGGGTACAACAACCCACGACGCCGCGTGGAGCAGGGTTTGTCGCCGACCTCGAGGCGCCGCCTTTGGCGCTCGGGGAGCGGCCTTGGTGGCCGTCATGTGCACGTCAAAGGCTCCGTCGACGATTTCGCGCGACCCCCGCGTGCGGGGACGGTCTGCGTGAAGAGCGAGCGGATTCATCGGTCGACACATGGCCTAGCCGGCGCCGCGGCCGAACCATTTCGGCAGCAGCGGGGGCTTAGAACGCCTCGTCGATGAAAACGGTCTGGTCCCTCCCGGGCCCGACCGAGACCAGGGCGATCGGCACCTCGATCGCCTCTGAAATGATGTCCAGGTACGCGCGCGCCGGCGCGGGGAGATCCTCCAGGCGGCGGGCCTGAGCGATCTGGGAGGCGAGCGCCGGATCCCCCCACCCGGGGAGCCCCTCGAGGACGGGCCTCGCGAGGTCGAGCTCGTCGCGGCCGGGGACGACGCCGTCGGCGTAGCTCCGGCAGATCGCGATCTCGGGCATCTTGGCGAGGATGTCGAGCTTGGTCACGCAGAGGCCGGTGAGGCCGCTGCGGCGCGCCGCGTAGCGCAGCGCCGGGAGATCGAGCCAGCCGCAGTCGCGCGGGCGCCCGGTCGTCGCCCCGAACTCGTCGCCGGCCTGGCGCAGGAGCTCGCCATGCGCGTCGTCGAGGCGCGTCGGGAAGGGCCCCGCCCCGACCCGCGTCGTGTAGGCCTTGGTGATCCCCCAGACGCGATCGATCGCCGTCGGGCCGATCCCGAGGCCAGAGCAGGCGCCGCCGGCCAGCGTCGTCGACGAGGTGACATAGGGATAGGTGCCGTGATCGAGGTCGAGGAGCGCCCCCTGGGCCCCCTCGATGAGCACGCGCTGGCCGGCCCGGATCGACGCGTCGATGAGCTCGCCAGCGTCGCAGATCAGCGGCCGCATCCACACCACCCAGCCGGTAGCGCGGGCGACCTCGGCGTCGACCTCCAGGCGCTCCTCGGCGCCGAGGCGCTCGAGCTCGGCGTTGACGATCGCCGCGTTGGCGATCAGCCGCGCCCGCAGGCGCTCCGGGTGGAGGAGATCGCGGACGCGGATCCCCCGGCGCGCGGCCTTGGCCTCGTAGGCCGGGCCGATCCCGCGGCGGGTCGTGCCGATCCGTGTGCCGCCGACCTGGTCCTCGCGACCGCCGTCGAGCCAGCGGTGGAAGGGGAAGATCACGTGCGCGTCGAGGGAGACGCGGAGCTCATCCTGAAGGAGCATGCCGCTCTTTTGCAGGGCGGTGATCTCCTGGCGGAAGACCTCGGGATCGATCACCATCCCGGCCCCGAGAACGCAGCGCGTCCCCGGGTAGGCGCAGCCCGACGGCACGAGGTGCGTGACCACCTTCTGGCCGCTGAAGACCAGCGTGTGCCCAGCGTTGTTCCCGCCCGCGAAGCGAGCGACGACATCGGCCTGGCTCGCCAACGCGTCGACGACCTTGCCCTTGCCCTCGTCGCCCCACTGGGCACCTACGACCACCAACGTGCTCATGACTCGCTCTCCCCTCCGTCGGCCAGGCGCTCCCAGCCCGACGCGCCGCGACGCCAGCGCTGATGCGCCGCGCCTTGGCGGGTGTTTTCGATCGCAACAACTTCAGCCGCGCCGACGCGCTCCGCGAGAGCGCGCGCGGCCTCAAGATCGAGGCCCGGCTCGACCCAGGCCCGGAGCCCGGCGGCCCGCGCCGCGGCGGCCTCGAGATCGCCGCGGCGCCGCGCCTCGCCCGACGCACCTGCCCCTTCAGACAGGACGATGATCCGCGTCGGCGGCGGCGACGGGGGCGGCT
>JAGQIT010000603.1 GCA_020431135.1 Myxococcales bacterium
CGGCGGCGAGCGCCGCCTCGATCGCCGCGACCTCGGCGCGCCCAGGCGCCTCGCCGACGACGAGGCGGCGGAGCATCGCGCTTTCATCAACGTCGATCCCAGGCTCCGCGGCCCAGGCTGCGAGGTCCTCCGCGGTCGGCAGGCGGACCCGCAGGCCGCCGTCGTCGTCGCCGACCGCGACCACGTCGAGCTCGCCGACCTCGCGCTGGAGATCGGCGAGGGTCGCCAACGGCAGGTCGAGCTCGACCTTGGCCCCGCAGGCGTCGCAGCGCAGGAGCTGCGGGATCACCTCCGCGCCGCCGAGGAGCACCAGGCGCAGCAGCCCCTCGATCCTGGCGCCGAGGCGCAGGCGATCGAGCGCCGCCGCGGCGAAGGGCGAGCCGTCGGCCGCCTCCGCGCAGCACGCGAGCAGGGCCGAGACGACCGCCTGTCGCGGCGCGCCGAAGTCGACCTCGAGGTCGCCCGGCTCGCCGCCGAAGGGGCGCAGCGACGCCCGCCGCCAGCGCTCGCCGAGGCTGGCCGGGACGGCCGGGAAGGGGACCCTCGCGTTCATCGCTGCCTCGGAGGCGGGGAGGCCTTACCCCTCGCTCGGCTCGCCGAGCTGGGTGTCGCGCTCCCAGCCCTCGACCTCGATCTTGATCTGCTCGATGGCGACGCCGTTGTTGTTGGCGTCGAGCTCGGGCACCGCGGTGAACTCGCTGACCCAGCAGCCGTGGAGGAAGTAGCGCATCGCCACCTGCCCCTTGAGGTTGAGGACCTCGAGGGTCAGGTCCTTCTTGTAGTTGGCGAGGTCGGTCGCGGAGTCGTTGGCGTAGGTGTAGACGCTGTTGGCCCACGCCTCGAAGTCGCGGTCGTGGGTGATCCCCCGCTCCATGGTCACGGCCTCGTACTTGGTCCGACCCGGCGACTTGTACTCGAAGGTGTTGACGCCGCCAGACTGGTGCTTGACGACCTCGGTCGTCCGCTTGAGCGCGGAGACCTTCGACACCCCGAGGACGACGCGGCCGTCGATGAGGACGCGGAAGTTGAAGTTCTTGTAGGGATCGTAGCGGTGGGCGTTGACGGTGAAGCCGGTCACGATCGGGCCTCCTCTCGGCTAGGCGATGTCGGGGATCTGCTGGATGGTGATGACCACGAATTCGGCGGGCTTGAGCGGCGCGAAGCCGACCTCAATGTTGACGATCCCGCGGTTGCGATCGCCGGCGGTGGTCGTCTCGCCGTCGCACTTGACGAAGAACGCGTCGTCCGGGCTCGAGCCCTGGAAGGCGCCCTGGCGGAAGAGGCTGAGCATGAACGAGCGGACGTTCTGGCGGATCTTCGCCCACAGGTCCTCGTCGTTCGGCTCGAAGACGACCCACTTGGTGCCGCGGTAGAGCGACTCCTCGATCATCAGGGTGAGCCGGCGGATCGGGATGTACTTCCACTCCGAGGCCATCGCGTCGGCGCCGTCGAGGGTCCGGGCGCCCCAGACGACGCTGCCGTGGATCGGGAAGGTGCGCAGGCAGTTGATCGCCTGCGGGTTGAGGATCCCGTTCTGCTCGTCGGTGAGGGTCGCGGCCAGGGAGTGGACGCCGCGGAGCTTGGCGTCGAGGCCGGCGGGCGCCTTCCAGACCCCGCGGGTCGCGTCGGTGCGCGCGAAGATCCCGGCGATCGTGCCGCTGGTGGCGATCGCCTTCGGCCGGTACTCGAGGAGCGGGTCGGCGACGACGACCCGCGGGAAGTAGACCGCCGAGTTCTTGCTCTTGAGGCCGGCGTTGTCGTCGACCCAGTCCTCGATCTCGGCGACGCTGTCCTTGCTCTGGGGGATGTCGACGAGGAGGAACGCGCGCTCCTCCTCGCAGAAGGTGAGGGCGGCGCCGTAGACCGCGTTCATCTCGAGCTCGCTGAGCTCGACCGCGCGCGGGAGGCAGAGGATGTTGAAGAGGTCGACGTCGAGGAGCGCGTAGATCCCGGTCTTGTCGCCGCGGTTGCCCTTGAGCGCGTCGGCGTCGGCCTCCTCGAGGCCGTCGGCGCCGGTCGCCCCGACCTGCTGGGCGGCGATCGTCGCCCCGCCGAGGACGTACTCCTGGACGTTCTCGTAGGCGTTGCCGGTGTTGAGCCCGAGCGGCGAGAGGGCGCTGGAGAACGACACCTGGGTCGTCGGCGTGTAGCCGGTGGCGCCGCGGCGCAGGCGGACGAGGTAGCGGTCGCCGACGAGGCTCACCGACGCCCCGGCGAGGGTCGCGGGCTGGTTGCCGGCGCTGTCCTTGGCCGCCTGGATCGCCCGCTCGACGGTCCGACGCAGCTCCTTGAGGGTCGTCGGCGCCGTCGTGTAGGTCAGCGTCGTGTTGTAGGTCGTCGACGTCGCGCCGTCGGTCAAGGTGATCGTGAAGGCGGTGCCGCTCGCCGGCAGCGTCGGCGAGACGGCGTCGAAGAGGTCGGTCGCGACCGAGGCGCCGAAGGTGCCGCTGGCCGCCGGGGCGACGGTCGCCGCGCTCTCGTGCGTCGCCGTCACCAGGGCCGAGCTCTCGTCGATGACGTCCTTGAAGTAGCGGGCGCCGCTGGCCATCGTCAGGCCGAGGAGCGCCGCGTCGCCGGCGATCGCCTTGGCGGTCCCGCCGGTGCCGTCGTAGCGGATCACCTGGAGGTTGAAGGAGCCGTCGCTGTTGGGCTCGACGACGGCGCGGACGTTGTTGCCCCACGAGCCCTCGTTGACCGCCTTCAGGGTGGCGACGAGGCTGCCGCCGGCCTCGCGCAGGCCGACCGACGCGGCCGCCAGCGGGTGGGTCACGTCGGCGGCGCCGACGCGGATCACGTAGGCGTCGCTGCCTCCGTTCTGGAAGAACTGGGCGATCGCGTAGCTCGCCGGTGAGTCGCCGCTGAGGCCGCCGAAGATCCGATCGAAGTCACCCATCCCCTGGATGCGCACCGCCTCGTTCATCGGACCCTCGGTGAAGTAGTCGACGAACGCCGCGATCGACGTCGAGACGGCGGCGATCGTCCGGACGCCGCTCGAACGCTCTTGGATGTACACCCCGGGGTAACTGACCTGGACCATGATCGTGCTCCGTGCCTGACGAGGGCGAGCGCTCGGTGCTCGCCGCACCGGCGGGATAGCGCCGCGGGACCGGGGGGAACAACAGCAAGATTTGCTCCCCCTTCGGGCGATTTCTCCCGTCGCCGGGGCGTCGTCCCCCCAGGCGCGAGGGCCCGCACGCGGCGCGCTCCGATCGAGTTCAACGTTCGCCGACGATCGTCAGCGACTCGACCGTGACGCTGGCGACGTCGAAGCTCGGCGCAGGCGGGGGGGCGAGGACCCCCACCACCTCGACGGCGCGCCCCTCGTGCGCGCTGACCTCCCCGGGATCGCGCTCGGCCGGCGAAAAGAAGAGGAGCGTCTCGTCGTCGAGAACCACGAAGGGACCGGTCGACCACACGCGCCCCTGGAGGTCGGCGAGCGGCCGCGACGCGTAGCGCCCGCGCACGCGCACGCGGTCGCCGTAGTGGGCGACGACGCCGGCGCGATCGCGGATCTCGGGGAGCGCCTCCTCCGCGGAGGCCTGGGCGCTTGCTTCGGGGGGGCGCTCGCTCACGGGATGTCCTTTGTGACAGGCGAACACGACGACGGCGGCGAGCAGGCGGAGGCCGCCGGGCTGCGCGGGCCGGCGCATCAGAGCACGCTGCGGCGATCTCGGCAAGGCGCTCACGCGCGGACGCGGATCGTCACCGGATCGGGCCCCGCCCACGACGTCGCGTAGCGGGTGTGGAAGGACTGCGACCCCGGGCCGTACATCCAGTAGTGCCAGCTGTTGTTCTCGAGCGGCTGCGACGAGTCCCACGAGTTCTCGAGGACGGTGCGGTCGCTGCCGCTGGCGATGATCACCGCCCCCCAGTGGTAGTTGTAGTGGGCGCCGCCGCTCATGTCGCGGGCGATCGCGTAGGCCTCGCCGACGCCGGGGGCGGCGTACTCGTTGAGGCCTGTCTCGCGCTCGATGCGATCCTTGTCGGTCGCCGCCTTGTAGGCCGCGAAGCCGCCGCCCGCGCTCGTCCCCATCGCCGCGTCGAGGATCTGGTCGCGCATGCCGTGGACCCACGCGCGCCCGGTCGTGCGCTCGACGCCGCCGCGCGTGTAGACGCCGCGCGGGCTGCGGTGGAAGTGGGCGCCGATCTGGCTGTTGCTCGTCGGGTTCGCCGGCACCGAGCGCCAGTCCAGCGTCCCCATGATGCTGCTCGCACAGTAGCCGCAGTCGTTGAACATCGTCATCGACGGGCCGCTGGTGCCGTTGTGGAGGTTGGTCGGGACGACCCGCGGCAGGCTGACGGTGCGCGTCGGCGCCGCGC
>JAGQIT010000604.1 GCA_020431135.1 Myxococcales bacterium
GCTTCGGCCAGCCCGAGGATCACCGACCGACGAACTCCTGGCGCCTGCGCCTCGACGAGGTGTCGACGATCGAGCTGGTCGAGGCCCAGCTCGTCGGCGCGATCGCCCCCTTCGTTCTCAGCGCCCGCCTGCGCGGGGCCATGGCCCGCCCCGACGCGACCGACGACGGCGCCTTCGTCGTCCAGGTCGCCGCCCCTGAGGGCCAGTTCTACCGCCACTACAAGGCCCCCTTCCACCCGCACACCAACATGGCCAAGGCCGCCCTCAACATGCTCACGCGGACCTCGGCCGAGGACTACGCCGGCGATCGGATCTTCATGACCAGCGTCGACACCGGCTGGGCGTCGAACGAGAACCCGCGGCCGATCGCCGAGGCGATGCGCGAGCGCGGCTTCACCCCGCCCCTCGACATGATCGACGCGGCGACCCGCGTCTGCGATCCGATCGTCCGCGGCCTCGGCGACGGCGACTACCTCTTCGGCGTGCTCCTCAAGGACTTCCGCCCGATCCCCTGGTAGTCCCGCGGCTGCCCGCGCAAGCGTGGCCTGCGCGTTCACAGGCGCGAGCGCGTCTCGCCCGACGTTCGGACCTCTAGCGACTCGCCGCTCCCATGGGTCCCCGAGGCGACAGCCGAGGCGGCACACGGGCGGGGCCGCGAGACCTCCGAGGCCTCACGACCACAACGCTATGACATGGCCCTTAAAACACGTCATTCTCGACCGCTCGGAGCGTCAGCGCTGGCGGTCGACGTGCTACGCCAATCAACCTTATGCCTGCCTTCGTTCGCCGCCTCCACGCCCGATTTCGAGCGATCCCCCTCCGCCTCCGCCGCGCCCTCCTCCTCCCCTTCGCGCTCGCCCTGCCCCTCGCGCTCGCGGGCTGTGAGCCGGGCACCGCGACAGATTCCGCCACGGAGTCCGACGGGGCGACGAGCAGCGCGACGAGCGGCAGCGCCGGCGAGACCACCGGCGAGACCACCGGCGAGACAGCGGCCGTCGACTGCGAGGAGTTCTCGACCGCGGTCCCCGGCCTCACCTGGACGGCGACGCACGACGGCGCCCGCACGGAGCTCGTCGCGCTCCCCGGAGGACACGCCGTCCACCTCACGGACGCGCACACCGTCGCGCGCACCGGCCCGGATGGCGTCGTCTGGTCCAAGACCTTCGACGAGTGGGTCTCCCAGCTCGCGCCTCTCCCGGGCGATCGGATCGCCGTCGCCGGCATCTCGACCGCGGACACGATGTGGCTTGCGATCCTCAGCGCCGACGGCGAGCTCCTCGAGAGCGCGACGCCACCCCCCCCCGACGATCTCTCGCCCCCGAGCGTCGAAGAGCTCGCAGCCGACCCCTCGGGGGCGATCTACGCCCTCACCGTCGAAGGCCCAGCGCCGCTCGTGCGACGCATCGCCCGCTTCGACGACGCGCTAGCCCCGACCGGCGGCTTCGCGATCGACAACGACCTCATCGGCATCTACTCGGCGCTCGCCGCCGATGACGACGGCAACGCCTACGTCGCGACGCTCCACCCCGTCACGACCTCCACCTGGCGCCTCGACGTTCTCTCGTACGCAGGCGACGGCGCCCTGCGCTGGCTCTCCGACGGCGTCAGCTACGACACCTCGACCCTCTCGGGCATCGAGCCCCCCGAGGTCAGCGTCGGCGATCAGGTCTACGCCCTCGCCGGCACCAACTCCGCCTTCGCGCTCCAAGCACTCACGCACGACGGCGCCGTCGCCTGGACCAAGGTGCGCTCGTTCGCTGAGGTCCCGACCGATCCCGAGGTCGCCGATCACTGGCTGCACGCCGTCGTCGCCTCGCCGTGCGGCGGCGCCTACCTCGGCGGTCGCACCGACGTCGATCTCGACGGCGTCAGCGAGCGCGCGAGCGCCCTGCACGTCGACCCAGGCGGGAGCTTCGGCGAGGCGAGCCACTTCCTCGACACCTACGAGGGCCTCACCTACCGCGAGACCACGTCGATCGCCCTCGCCGCGGACGGCCGCCTGGCGACGCTCGGGCGCTTTGAGCCGACGATCCCCGACGACTTGATCGTATGGTGGGTCGGCGGCCTCTAGGAGGGGGCAGCATCGAAGTGGCGGGTGGGTCCCCGACGATCCGCGCCGCCGCTCGCACAGCGACCGAGGAGCGGTCGAGCACGACGCCGCGTCGCGCCGCTGCGATCGCCGCGCGCTCACGCGCATGTACGCCGTCATATCGCCGTCGCGACCGCGACTCACCGCCCCGCCACAGGCTGCGCCCTCTACGATCGGCTGGATGATCGCCGGCGAGACCGTCGCCGCAGCCCGCTAGTCCTAGTCCTCCTCGACCATCGCCGGCGGCCCGAGCGAGCGCGTCAGGGCCTCGGCGATCCGCTCGCCCTGCTGCTTCGACGCGCCGACGAGGTCGAGCATCCCGCCGACGACGAAGTGGGCGAGGCCGTGCATCATGCAGCGCGCCGCCAGCTCCTGGATGACCGGGTCGCTCGGGTCGAGGGGCGCCCGCGGATCGCCGCGGCTGAGGAGCTCGCCGAGCGCCGCCGCGAAGCGGACGTCGGCCGGGTTGCGCGGGCCGTCGCTGTCGCGGACCGTGAACTCGCCGCGGCTGAGAACAGTGAAGAGCGCCGGCTCGTCGATCGCGAAGCGGACGTAGGCGACGCCGCTGCGCCGGAAGCCCTCGAGGGGCGTCGGCGCGTCGGCGATCGCCGCGAGTGTCCGTTCGGCCAGGTTCTCTTGGGCGCGCTCTGAGAGCGCCTGCAAGAGCTCGGTGCGATCCTTGAAGTGGCGGTAGGGCGCGCCCG
>JAGQIT010000605.1 GCA_020431135.1 Myxococcales bacterium
CCGCGCCGCGAGCTCGACGTCGTCGCCCGCCTCCTCGCCCGCGTCGGCCGCGAGGACCTCTCCGGCGAGCCGCGCCTCGCCGAGCTCCAGCGGCGGATGATCAGCGACGGCACGGCCGGCGCGGCCGCGATCGCCGAGCTCGCCCGCCTCGTCGACTGGCTCGAGTCGCGGCGCAACGCCCTCTTCGCCCCGCTCGCCTTCGCCTGGATGTGGGAGCTCCACTGCGCCCTGGCGATCGAGGGCTGGCGGGCCCGCCACGGCGCGTCGATCGCCCCGTGGCTCGCCGCCCTCAGCGAGCTCGAGGCGCTCCTCGCCCTCGCCACCTACGCCTACGAGCGCCCCGAGGATCCGCTCCCGGAGCTCCTCGAGGCGAGCGGCGGCCCGCAGCTCGTCGGCGACGCGCTCCGCCACCCGCTGCTCCCCGGCTGCGTCGCCAACTCGATCGACCTCGGCGCGCCGCTGCGGGTGCTGATGGTCAGCGGCTCGAACATGTCGGGCAAGAGCACGCTGCTGCGGACGGTCGGCGTCAACGTCGTCCTCGCCCTCGCCGGCGCGCCGATCCGCGGCGCGAGCCTGCGCCTGTCGCCGCTCGCCGTCGGCGCGACGCTGCGGGTCGAGGACTCGCTGCGCGAGGCGAGCTCGCGCTTCTACGCCGAGCTCCACCGCCTCAAGCTGCTGATGGACGAGGCCCAGGCCGGCGACCCGCCGCTCCTCTTCCTCCTCGACGAGATCTTCCACGGGACCAACTCGCACGACCGCAAGATCGGCGCCGAGGCGGTGATCCGCGCGCTCGTCCGGGCCGGCGCCGTCGGCCTCGTCACGACCCACGACCTCGCCCTCGCCGAGGCGATCACCGACCTCGGCGAGCAGGCGGTCAACGTCCACTTCCAGGACGACGTCGTCGACGGCCGCCTGCGCTTCGACTACCGCATGCGCCCGGGGATCGTCCGCCGCAGCAACGCCCTCGAGCTGATGCGCGCCGTCGGCCTCGAGGTCTGACCCGGCCGGCCGCGCGCGCAAACCACCGCGTCGCCGCGGAGTCGCGCGCCGACGCGCCCGCGCGCGCCGACGCGGCGACCAAGGCTTGGCCCGCCGCGGGCGACCCCGGCACACTGGGCGGGTGACGGTGTTGGGGAGTCGGGGCGCGGCCGCGGGGGTTCTCGCGCTCTGCGGCTGCTCGGTCCTCAACCCGCTGTGGGACGAGGGCGGCGAGAGCACGACGAGCGGCGCCGAGACGACGACGTCCCTGCCGTCGACCTCCGCCGCCACCTCCAGCTCGACGACCGACGCGACGCAGACCGCGAGCGGCGGCGAGACGGGAACGAGCTCCGCCGGGTCGACCTCGATCACGACGACCTCGACGAGCACCGGCACCACCACGACCTCGACCTCGACCTCGACGAGCACCGGCGAGCCGACGACCGACACCGGCGAGCCGATGGGCGTCGACTGCTTCCAGGGCGCCGACCTGATCGCCTGCTACGACTTCCCGGCCGACGGCGCCGACGGGGTGCTGGTCGACGGGTCGATGTACGGCCACCACGGGGCGATGAGCAGCGTCGACCTCGTCGCCTCGGCGCCGGGCTTCGACAAGGCCGCGCAGCAGACCGGCGACAGCTACATGCGCCGCGACGACCTCGCCCCGAACGACGACCTCTTCGACGTCGCCGGGTCGATCGCCCTCCTGGCGATCGTCCGCCTCGACGCCCTCCCGGCCGCCGGCCAGCGCTTCGGCGTCGTCGACAAGAACGGCCAGTACAGCGTCTTCATCGCCGACGACGGCGACGTCCGCTGTCAGTTCGGCAGCTTCATCGACCCCTCGGGCGTCAAGGTCCCGGTCGGCGCCTGGACCCACATCGGCTGCGCCTTCGACGGCGCCGAGGTCCGGGTCTACCTCAATGGCGCCCTGAAGTCGTCGTTCGCCGTCGACACCGCGCTCAACGTCGGCAACCCGGAGCCGCTGGTCATCGGCGGCGACAGCCCCGGGCCCAAGGACCAGCTCCTCGGCGCCCTCGACAACCTCGAGATCTGGCGGACGTCCCTCGACGACCTGGCGATCTGCGCCCGCGCCGGACCGCTCTGCGACTTCTAGCCGCCGCCGGCGAGGGCCGCCGTGAATCGCCGTTCTGCCGCCTCCCGTGCGAGGCCCTGAGAGCTCGCGCGCAGGCCGGCAACGACGGGCGTCGCCTCGACCGCCGAGGCGCGCGCCGACCCGCAGGCGACCCCTCGTTGCCCGTCGCGGGCCTCTCCGATTGACAGCCCCGGCGCGCGGACGGTACGCCCGCGGGGATGAGGAGCACCCATGAGTGAAGGTCGCGGACAGTGGGGATCACGGCTGAGCTTCGTCCTGGCCGCCGCCGGCTCGGCCGTCGGCCTCGGGAACATGTGGAAGTTCCCCTACATCACCGGGATGAACGGCGGCGGCGCCTTCGTCCTGATCTACCTGGTCTGCATCCTCCTCGTCGGCCTGCCGATCATGATCGGCGAGGTCCTCCTCGGGCGCATGTCGCAGTCCTCGGTCGTCGGCACCTTCCCCAAGCTCGCCGGCGGCCCGACCCCGTGGGCCGGCGTCGGCTGGCTCGGCGTCGCCACCGGCGTCGTCATCCTCTCCTACTACAGCGTCGTCGCCGGCTGGTCGCTGCACTACGTCTACCTCGCGCTCACGGGCGGCCTCGACCTCGGCGACGCCGAGGCCTTCGGCGCGCTCTTCGGCGAGACCTACAGCGACCCGACGGTCAACCTCACCTACCACACGCTCTTCATGCTGATCACCGCGGTGATCGTCGTCGGCGGGATCCAGCGCGGCGTCGAGCGGGCGTCGCGGATCCTGATGCCGCTGCTGCTGATCATGATGACCGCGCTCCTCGCCTACGCGACGACCCTCGACGGCTTCGGCGACGCGCTCGACTTCGTCTTCGGCTTCCACGTCGAGTCGATCACCGGCGAGGCCGTGCTCGAGGCGCTCGGACACTCCTTCTTCACCCTCAGCCTCGGCATGGGGGCGATGCTCACCTACGGCTCGTACCTGTCCAAGCGCGACGACGTGATCGCGGTCTCGGTGGCGACCACCGCCGTCGACACCCTCGTCGCCCTGATGGCGTGCCTCGTCCTCTTCCCGATCACCTTCAGCGCCGGCATGGAGGCGTCGAGCGGCCCGGGGCTCGTCTTCATCAACATGCCGCTGGCCTTCGACGGCCTCCCCGGCGGCCACGCCTGGTCGGTGCTCTTCTTCGTCCTCCTCTTCTTCGCCGCGCTGTCGTCGGCGATCTCCCTCCTCGAGGTCGCCGCCGCCTTCCTGATCGACGAGCGCGGCTGGAGCCGGCCGAAGGCCGTCGGCCTCGCGGCGGGGCTGGTCTTCGCCCTCGGGATCCCGTCGGCGCTCAGCGGTGACGCGACGACGATGTTCGGGGCCACCGACTGGATCGGCGAGCGCAACTGGTTCGACTCCTTCGACTACCTGGCGAGCAACTGGATGCTCCCGCTCGGCGGCCTCGGGATCGCCGGCTTCGCCGCCTGGCGCCTCGGCGACAGGGCCCGCCGCCTCTCCTTCGCCGCCGGCTCAGCGATCGGCGGGATCCAGGGCGTCTACCTCGCCTGGCTGCAGCTCCTGCGCTACGTCGTCCCGGTCGCGATCGTCGTCGTCATGCTCCACGCGCTCGGGCTCCTCGAGGCGGTCTTCGGCTGATCCGCGGCGCTTGGCGGCGCCGCAGGGGCGCTACGGAGCCTCGATCCCCGCGCTCGGCGTCTCGTCGATCGCCGCTCGGTAGTCCGCCGCGTCGCCGCCGAAGAGGTCGGCCGCGAGCGCGGGGTTGCCGAGCGCCTCGGCGAAGCGCAGGGCGTACTCGCGGCGCTCACCGCCGGCCGCGGCGAGGAGCTGCCAGTGCCGGCGATACGCGCCCGAGAGGCTGGCGAAGTGGCGAAAGAGCGCCTCCTCGGTGTAGCGCGTGACCCTGTACTCGCCCTCCCAGCGGATCGCCCGGAAGTACTTCGGATCGCGCGCCGCGAGGTGACGCAGCCCCTGGAAGAGCTTGTAGAGGAGCACCCGGTTGTCGCCGACGTTCCCCGCGAAGTGGCTGTCGTAGGCCGGCCAGAGCTCGGCGAAGGTGCCGTCGAGGTCGGCCGCGATCCGCGAGGCGATGAAGTCGAGCTCGCTCGTCGCGATGAACGCGAGCTGGCCCGTGACCATCGCCTCGTCGCCCCGCCGCGTCCCGTCGTCGCGCGCCTCGTCGACGATCGAGCGCAGCGACAGCAGGAGGAAGCGGACGCGCGGCAGCGAGTCGAGCTCCCCGGGGACCTGGCTCAGCTCGCCGAAGTAGCGGATGAACGCCTCGCGTCGCCGCTGCTCGACCTCGAGGTTGCGCTGCTCGACCTCGTGGCTCCGCTGCTCGACCTCGGCGCGCCGCTGCGCGACCTCGTCCTCGCGCTGGGCGAGCGCCTCCTTCGCCTGGGCGTTGAGATCGCCGATGCTGACGACGAGGGCGACGACCGTCGAGATCCCGCCGAGCACGGCGATCGCCTGGAGCATCACCTTCATCGCCCGGCCGCTGGCGCGCCAGCGCGACTCGAGGTCGCGGACCTCGAACTCGAGCTTGCGCAGGAGGAGCGCCTGCTCGAATTCCTTGTCGGAGAGCTTGTCCTCGCTCATCGCCCGCGCCCCCTCGCGCCGTCGCGCGATCGCGCCGCGCCGCGGTTGTCGGTCGTCGCCGCTCGTCTCATGGGCGCACGATGGCCGGCGCGCGGATCTCCGCGAAGCGCAAATTTCTCCGCGCCGGCCGGAACGGCGTCTCACGGGTCGTATCAGGACCTCGCGCAAACGCCAACGCCGCGGCGTCGACAAACATGTCCGAATGACCACATACGCTCAGGACCCCCCTCGCGCAAACGCCCGGCGTCACGGACACGCAGCCCCCGCCCCGCGGTGATAGCCTCGCAGGCGCGGGGACTCGCCCGCGACGGATGGAGGTAGCGCGATGGGTTTGAAGGAAGCGGTAGGCAAGTTCTCGGATTCGGTCAAGGATCTCACGACCCTCAAGGTCACGACCTACACGGGCTCGCTCGAGCAGGCGCTGACGGAGAGCGGCGAGCTCAACTGGGACGCGTTCAAGCCGACGAACGGCAAGCTCGTCCTCGCGGCGGCGACCCAGATCGCGGCCGACTACGACACGGTGAATTTCCAGTCGAACGACGCCTCGATCGAGAACCTCGGCGAGCTCCTCCAGCTCCACCAGGCGGCGATGGAGAGCGCGCTCACCAGCCGCACGGCGCTGATCAAGATGTTCACGGGGCTGATCAAATAGGCGAGCGGGGCCGCGGTGGTCGACGCGTCGACGAGCGCCGCTAGCGATCCTCTGGTCGACCTGGGCGACGCCCTGCTGCGCGCCCAGGAGGTCACGGGGATCGCCCCGACCGAGCCCGCAGAGCCGGTCTACCGCCAGGCCTTCGGCCCGCGCCGCGCCGAGGCCCTGCGCCGCCTCGAGGCGCTCGGCTACCGCGGCGACGCGCGGACGAAGATCGCCCAGTTCAAGGCCGAGGCGGCGATCGACCTCGGCCGCGCCCCCTTCGCGATCGACGATCCGACCTGGGACGCCCTCGACGAGCTGCGCGGCCTCGAGGCGAAGGTCGACCCGGCGCGCTGGCGCGACCGCGACGGCCGCTGGCTGCCGGCGATGCGCAGGGCGATCGCCGTCCGTCGCCGCGAGCTCGCCCTCGACGACGCCGGCCCCGTCGCCTTCGGCCTCGACGCGGAGGACGACGGCGCGCCGCCGGACGTCCGCGCCACCGACGACGACCTCGACGCGGTCGCCGAGGCCCTGAGCGCGGACGCCGACGACGGCCAGCTCCTCACGCTCCTCTTCGATCAGGAGGCGCTCTTCGAGGAGACCGAGGCCGCCGCCAACGATCCCCTCGCCTTCGGCCTCGACGACGCGCGCCCGCGCCTGCACGGCGACCTCCGGCGCAGCGAGCTCGGCCTCCTCGGCCTCGACGACGACGAGGCGATCGCCGACCTCGACGACCCCGCCGGCGATGACGAGGAGGAGTCGCAGCGCGACGCCGACGAGCCCCTCGCCTTCGGCCTGCGCGACACGCTCGGGTCGATCCGCCAGTTCTTCCGCGACCTCGTCGACAAGCCGAAGTACCGCCGACGCCCAAGCGCTCATCAGCTCCGCCTCTACCTGATCAGCGTCGTCCGCCTCCTCGATCGCTTCCCCGACATCGGCGCGCGCTGGCGCAGCTTCACCGACGATCAGGAGACGGTCTGGCAGGGCAAGCGGCGCTCCGGCTCGTGGCTCCACGGCGCCGTCGGCTGGCTGCGCGAGCGCGGCCGCGGCCTCGTCGACGGCCTCGTCGAGCTCATCGAGGGCGCCAAGCGAGCGGCCCGCAAGCTCGCCGGCTACGTCACGGCGATCTTCACCAACCTCTTCCGCGTCCTCTACCACGACCTCGCCAAGGTCTTCGAGCACACGCACCGCGCCGCCTCGACCGTCGTCGCCCACCTCAAGGGCGTGACGATCCGCCGCGACGGTCGCATGCAGGCGGCGCTGCGTCGACACGCGACCGGGGCCGCGGTCGTCGTCGCGCCGACCGCCGACGCCGACGACCTCCAGCGCCTCGACGCCCAGGTGCGCTTCGAGGACGAGCTCTTCACCCTCTCCGCGGAGCTGCTCGGCCTCGTCTTGGGGATCACGGCGTCGTGGATCCTCGCCAGCCTGAGCCCGCTCGCGGTGCTCTCGGGCCTCGGCAGCCGCGCCCAGCGGATCATCTACGTCGGCCAGCGGCTCGCGGCCCTGGCGGCGAACGCCCCCGAAGCGGCCTGATCCGCCGAGGAGGCGGTCCGCGGGTTCGCCGTGTGCGCTCGCGCAGCCATCGTCGGCGCCCTCGGCCTCGTCCGAACGCGGCGGCACCGGCACGCGAGGGCCCGCGGCGACACTCCGAATGCCTCCTGGCGCCGGCGCATCCTCTGCGCCGTCGTCGACGACGGGCCGCGACCTCGCGCGTCGCTGCGGCCTGCTAGCATTCGCCGGTGCCCGAGACCCCCTGGCTCCTCCTCTCCCTCGGCGTCCTCAGCATCGGCCTGTCGATCAACGCCCTGCGGCCGCGCCGGGGCCTCGCGCTCCTCCTCCCGTCCTTCTTCGCCGCCTGGTGGACGACGGAGCTCGCCCTCCACAGCCTGCTCATCCAGCTCGGCCTCGCGTTCCTCCTCGTCGCCGAGGGCGCCCTCGAGGGCGTCGGCCTCGTCGGCGCCGCGCTCCTCCTCGCCTCGTGGGCGCTCCTCCTGGTGATCCAACGCGAGGGCCACCGCGCCGACGTGGCGATCCGGGCCGCCCTCGACAACGCCGGCGTCGACCTCAGCGATCCCCTCACCCGCTACCCGCGGACCCACCTCCTCGTCCCGCCGCTGATGTTCTGGCGCCGCGACGTCGACGTCGTCCACGACGTCCCCTTCACAGATCCGAGCGAGACCGGCGGGCGCCCGCTCCACCTCGACATCTACCGCCCGCGCGAGCGCGACGGCCAGCGGCGCCCGGCGATCGTCCAGGTCCACGGCGGCGCCTGGGTGATCGGCTTCAAGGGCTACCAGGGGATCCCGCTCCTCACCCACCTCGCCGCCAACGGCTGGGTCGGCTTCAACGTCGACTACCGCCTGTCGCCGCGGGCGAGCTGGCCCGACCACCTCGTCGACGTCAAGCGGGCGATCGCCTGGATCCGCGCGCACGCCGACGAGCTCGGCGTCGACCCGGACTTCATCGTCGTCACCGGCGGCTCGGCGGGCGGGCACCTGACCGCAATGACAGCTCTCACCGCGAACGACCCCGAGTACCAGCCCGGCTTCGAGGACGCCGACACGGCGGTCCAGGGCGCCGTCGTCTTCTACGGCGTCTTCGACATCAGCAACCGCCTCGGCAACAAGCCGCCCTCGTACCTGCGGATCATCGAGCAGATCCTGATGAAGCGGCGCTTCGCCGACGACCCCGACGCCTACGATCGGGCGTCGCCGCTGCAGCGCGTCCGCGCCGACGCGCCGCCGGTCTTCATCATCCACGGCAGCCAAGACAACCTCGCCCCCGTCGTCGACGCCCGCGCCTTCGCCGAGCGCCTGCGCGAGGCCTCCGACGATCTCGTTCTCTACGCCGAGCTCCCCGGGGCGGCGCACGCCTTCGACGTCTTCCCGTCGATGCGCACAGTCGCCGTGATCGAGGCGGTCGAGCGCTTCCTCGATCGCCTCCACCGCGGGCACCGACGCGGAATTCGCGCGAAACGTCCTCAGTCCTGAACACCGAATCAGAGTGTGGCCATTGTCCACACTCGCGGATTCTTCAGGCGCGGTCGCGCGCATCGGGGGGTTATTTCGCCCCTCGAGACCCTCCACAGGGGCAGTCAGCGACCCCAATTGAGGGTCGGCGCGCGCAATTCCCGCGAGCCGCTTGTCGAAGAACCCCCGAGAACGGCTCAGAACGGCGGTTCCAATGCACAATCAGCGTTTAGCAACGCATCATCGGGTCAAAAGTCTACCGCTGCCCCAATTTGCCACGCCAGTTTCGAGAATTGGCACACATGCTAAGCCATTGAAATTATTAGATAGCCTCAAATGGGGCTCAGAAACCCCAGCAAAGGAGGCCCCCGAGAGGGGGTGGATCGCTTTGTGCAGACAGGTTTCTGGCATGAGCACGACGATCACGGATTCCATCGCCCTCTCCTCGGATCTCGGCCAGGCGACCGCTTGGTACCCCGAGGCGACCTCGAGCGTCACCACCACCGCTCCCGCGGCGACCCCCCGCCGCCGTGACCCGCGGGTCATCGCTGCGATCAGCGACCTGATCCACAGCTACCACCGCCCAGCCTACATGGCCGACGAGCGCGGCGAGGTCATCGCCATGAACGCCGCCGCCGGCCGCCTCCTCGACGACGACAACTCCGACAAGACCGAGCTCAGCACCTCGGCCACCGTCCAGATCGGCGATCGCACCTTCAAGCTCTTCGTCCCGCCGCCGGAGACGAACGAGAACGAGGAGCCGCTCTCCGAGACCCACCTCCCGCCGCGCCTCGCCCGGATCGCCCGCCTCGTCGTCTCGGGCTGCACCGACAAGCAGATCGCCGCGCGCACCGGCCTCTCCTTCAGCACGGTCCGCACCTACGTCCGCCAGATCTACCGCCGCGTCGGCGTCCACAACCGCGTCGAGCTCGTCCACCGCACCAACGCTGGCGGCGTCCTCCTCTAAGACGCGGCCGCTCCCCTAGAACCTGACTTAATAGACATAGGCGCAACGAGACCACCACAACAACGCGGGCGCGGAGACCCGCGCGCATGAGCCCCGTCGCCGCTGGCGTCGGGGCTCTGCGCCGTCTTGGGGTCTGGTTCGTCGCGCCGACGACCGCCTGTCGACACGCCCTCTTTGTCGCGCCCGTGAGCGTGTGCCCCGGAGCAGCGCTGCCGCGACGATCGGAGGCCCGCGCTCGCGCCCTTGGTTCGCGTCGAGCCGCGTCGCTGCGGCGAGGACGTCCTTGTCCCACAACGCAACGGCGCCGCCCCGCCCTGCGCCCGCCTGAGCCCCGTGGGAGGGTCTGTGACCCCGTCGCGACCGCGCTGATGTCCCTGTCCCACAACGCAACGACGCCACAGCGGCCGGGACCCAGGATCCGGCGCGGCCTCGCGCCGTGATCGCGTACCTGGCCGTGGCGCCAAGAGGCTGCGGGCCAGCACATCGGCACGACGCGAGACCGCGACCGCGCGGCGCCGGTACGCTCGCGCCGAGACGACCCGACGTCGCGCGGGCGCAGGGCTCCCCGCGCTCTGGGCACGGCGCCGCGAAGTCACGGCCGCCCGCGCCGCGACGACACGTCCGCGCCCTTCGTCGTCGGGTTCGCGCCCTCACAGCTCTCGAGACCATCGAGCAGGCGCCGGCGCGGCACGAGCGAGCGC